>NZ_MWQE01000004.1 GCF_002210285.1 Fibrobacter sp. UWR2
AATTTTTGCCAAGGAATCAAACAACGGACGATGACACAGTTTGATTTACACTACCATTCCCTTTGGCTCGGTTATGCGACTTGCAGAGCATTTCGCAGTTGGCGCGGTCGGTTGCGCCGCCCTTGCTCCATGCGGTTACGTGGTCGGCGTCCATTTCGGCGAGTTTCCAGATTTTGTTCTTGTTCGCATTTTCCGACATGGCACAGTATGGGCAGTTGGATCTTCCTGTCGTTTGAGCCTTGGCTGTTTGCACCGCATAGACGCTTTTCTTGGTAGCGTCATCGAACACGCGGATGTTCAAAAGTTTTTTATCTTGTTCGCCACCCAAGATGTATTCGAAAATTCCCTTGCGGTCTTTGACATATGGGTCCGCATATAACGCCAACACTTTCTTTTGAATTTCGCCCGGATTGTAGGCGGTTGCGTGGTAGGACTCATACAGCCGTCCCCATTCCAGCCCCTTCATCTCGGACTCTGTGCATTCAAACACGCTCGAAATCCAGTCGATGACGGTCGTGAAATACAGTTTCAGCTCGTCGATGGACTTGTCGCGGCGATGCATGGATATATATTCGCCGATGGATAGATTGTTGTGGGCGGCGACCCATTCAAGGGCCGTTTCCAAAATTTGCTGCCGCCTTGGATCGCCCGAAACGTAAGTCTGCCATTTCTGCATGTTGGCGTTTTGCGAATTGGAGAAGACGGACTTCGCGGCAGTGACAAATTCGCCAGAATAGACTGCGTTCAAGAGTTCCTGATTGTTCAGGGGAACGCCCGCGATGTTGATGGTCTTGAACCATTCCTTGATTTCAGTCTCGGCGCCTTCACATTCATAGACTAGCAATTCATAGTTTTCAAGTTGCTGTTGAGTTTCGGCATTCAAGCCTGAAAAATATTGCGGTATGCCGTTTGTATCAAAAATGGCCAGCTTGCCCGTCAAGAAACGACCGATTGATGTGATGCGCTGCTGACCGTCCAGAACTTCAAAACGGGCTTCGTTGTTTTCTGCCGTTACTTTGTTGAAATAGATGAGTCCAAGCGGATAGCCCTTGAGCATGGAGTCGATGACGGCGACATCGCGCTTGCCGTCGGCGTAGATGTAGTTACGTTGGTATTCCGGCTGGATGGTGAGTTTTCCCGAAAGCCCGAACAGGCCCTTGCCTTCGAGTTCGTTATAGACAAAGCCTTCGCAGATTTCCTTGACGGTGTAGGTCTTGAGTTGCGTTTTCATTTTCCCTCCTCTTGTCATTCCCGGCTTGACCGGGAATCTCCTTTTTGCCTGATAAGGACACGGGCATAAACTTGTTGGTACATTTTATCATTCACAATGTAATACGTGTCGCCATCGGGAATTTCGGACAATTCGATTGTAGCACCATCGTTTAATTTGGTTACACGACTTCTTTTCCCATGCTTGTCAACTTGAATTTGTTCAGGATAGACTTTATTCGCACCGCCAAACCATGTCTTGGTTATTCCCAAAATTTCAAACTGTTCGGGACAATACTTGTCCAAGAAAGAAATCGGGACACCCATCACGCCCTTGTAATCACTTGGGATTGCGTCGGTATATGGAACTTCGATGGCGTCGTAATTGTCGTATTGTTTGTAACCAACACCCTTGACTTCTTTGTGCCTGCTGAACTTGATGTTGTCCGCTTCAGTCATCAAGGACAGCGGTTCATGACGACGACCATGTTCAATGTTGGTAAACCAACGAACACCTTTCACTCTGATAAAGTGATTTCCTTTTTCATCAATTCTCCACCCAGCAGCCTCAAGTGGATATTCCTTTGGAACTCCAAATTCTCTATCTCCACTATGAATTGTCGCTCCTAACCAAGTTTCGTTTTCCTTCAACAATGGAAAAATTTCCTTATACGTAATCGCATTCATGTTTCCGATTACAGTGAAACGTTTTTTTGATTCCATAATCCACGCGACAAACTCCCGAAACAAACTAAATGGCGGATTGGTAATGATGAAGTCTGCTTCGTCTCGCAACCGCATGATTTCATCGGAGCGAAAGTCACCATCGCCTTCTAAATATTGCCATTCCAAATCATGAATGTCTATGCGACCATTCTTGTTGGTGTCGTGGTCGAGCGTGAAAATTTTGCCCCTGATTTTCGACTTGTCCACATCGAACCAGGGGGCCTGCTGTTCGAACAACGTCGGCTGCCAGTCTTTGATTTTGTATTTCTTGGACTCGATGGCGTAAGACGTCGAAATGAGTTTCTTCAAACCCAGTTTTTCAAAGTTCTGCGCAAAGTAGCGGGTGAAATTGCTCCATTCTGGGTCGTCGCAAGGAAGCAAAACGGTCTTGCCACGGAATACGTTCTCGTTATGCCAAAGCGGAAGTAATGAGAAAAGAAATAAATCAGTGAATGCGGCTGGAGCCCTTGATTTTATTGGGTTTTCTTTTCTCATTTAACCCGAAAAATGTGTGTTTTTTGATTTTGCCGTTTTTTCGCTATTTTCGCGGTTTCTTCATTTTGCAGAAAAAGATGTTTCACTTTTCGTGAGACATTTTTTTTTGAGAGTTGGCGTTTTTAGGCCGTTAAAGGCGTTTTGAATTTTTCTTGAAAAATGGGGTGCGGACATTTGGTGCGGACATGTTTTTGAGTTTTTCACTTTTCGTGAGACAAAAAAAGAGGCAGGATTTTGCATCCTGCCGTAAATATTCTGCGGGTTGGGAAATCAGCTTTCAGTTCCGTTTACCATGAGCGGTTTCAGAATCTTATTCCAGACGAAGCCCCAAAGAAAACCAAGGCACACGGCCAAGGGAGCAATAAAAAGCCATAAGCAAGCAATTATAATCAGGAGTGTCATTCTTCACCTCCGCGTTACACATTTAATATAGATTCTTTTGGGTCGGACGGAACATTATTTTCACCTTTTTTCTTCTGGAGTATGGCGGCGAACTCTTCGATGGTGGGCACCTGGAGCGTTCCCTTGCCGTAGGGGTTCGGGGAGCGCATCTGCGGGCAGCCGGTGCCGAGTTTTTTGCTGGTGGCGTATTTCTTGACCATTTCGTGGACTTCGAAAACGTTGAAGTTATAATCGAAGCGGTCGAAGCCGTAGAACTGGAGCACGGTGCCGATGAACGGATCGTGGAAGACGAGCTTTTCTTTCTGCTTAGCGAGCGATGCCGTTTTCTTGAGCAGCATGGGGAGCAGGAGTTCGAGCTGGTTGTCGGTTTCGGCTTGTTCGGGGGTCTTCTGAGATCCCTGGAAGTCCTTCCAGTTCCTGAGTGCGGCATGCCAGTCGGAGAGCGGAAGCCCGGATTTCATCTTCCAGCCGGTCATCGAATAGTAGTTGTAGAAGCGCCTTGCGCAGTCTGCGGACTTGCCGAGTTTTGCGGCATACTCGACGGCTTCGTCTTCGCTTGCAGGGCGGTTGCCTACGTTTGTGCGGGTGTTCTTCCCGGAGCGCTTGACGGACACGACGCAGTAATCGTCCTTGATGCCTACGGCGTCCTCTGCGTGCATGATAAAGGTGATACGCACGGTAAGGCTACGGCCTGTTTCATTGCCGCCTTCGGTTTCGAAGAGCACCAGGCGGTCGCCGACGCAGTAGAGCCTGTCAACCTTGTGGATGACGAAGGTCAAATCGCCGTTCATGAGCGATTCAAAGTTCCTTTTTCTGATTTTCAAGACGTATTCCATAGCGTTTACCTCACGAATTGCCAGCTTTGCGGTGCCCTTCTGATGTGCAGATCTTCGGGATAGAGCCAATCGGGACCGTATTCATCGACGCCGCAAATCTCCCAACCGTAGAGCTTACCCCTGCCTTTTGCCTTGTATTTCTCGATTTCATCGAGAGAAACGCACGAATTTTCGACAATTTTGGGCGTTATTTCGGTGATTTCGTGGTAAAAATTCACGTATATGACGCCAGTGATGCTTTTCAGGTCGGTGTCGTAGAGGTAAACCTTCAAACCGTCGCCGTCCAATGCTTTCGGGGCGGTCTTGCGGAGTTCCAGAGTCTTTTCGCCGCTGTAGATCATTTCTGCCCACTTGTGGTGGATGCTCATCAGGATTTCTTTCATCTTTCGACTCCTTTACAGTAGCGCGTTGACCTTGGCGGCGATTTCGAACATGCGTTCTTCCAGGTACTGGCCGGGGCAGGCCTTGTTCTTGAACCACTTGTGGAGCGTCATGTTCTGGACGGGTTCGCCCTTGTCGTCCAGCTTGCCGACAAGGGTCTTGTCGTGGAACCAGCGGAGCTTCTGGATGCCGTTACGCTTGCAGATGTCGGCAACCAAGTAAATGAGGCTTGAAAAGGCCTCGGCGGTCACGGCATACGGTGCGGTGTCGTCGCTCGATACCTCGATGGTGACGGCGCGGTTGTCGTTGGCTGCGTTGCTTGAACACCAGCTGCGGTCGGCTTCATCGACATAGAGCGCGATGTGGCCCAGGTCGTCGATGCCGTAGTTGCTTGACGCCATGCGGCCCTTGGCAGAGAAGAGCTTGCCGAGCGCACGCACGTTGATGTGGCCTGCGGTGCAGTGGATGGTGATGGTGTCTATCTTGTGGTTCCGGGGCGTTGTCCTGTTCGGGCTTATCTCTGTGTGCGATACTAGCGGGCTGTTCATTTCGACTCCTATAGTGAGGTTGCAACCATGTAGAGCACGGTTATTGCGAGTGCAACAAAGGCGACGCAGTAGGCCGCCTTTGCCGTGGTCTTTATGACCTTGATTATGCCGTTTGCCGTAATCATCTGAATGCGTTTTCGGTGATGGTCCTGCCGTTGAAGCGCTTGAGCGTCATGCCGTTCTGGTCGAGCCATTGCAGGCGCACCAGCGTCTTGTTCCGGTTGTAGATGTCGCCCTGGTCCTCTTCCAGGGTGTTGTAGTGTGAACCGGCGAAGAACTTGACGGCGTAATAGACGGCGTTGCGCTTGACAGCGCCCATGCCTGCGTGTTCGAGCATTTCGAGCAGGAGCCGGTCGGCAAGTTTCTTCGAGAGGAAGCCGTGGTAGTTGACATCGTGGATGAGCCACGCGAGCGCGAGCTTGATGTCGCCGATTTTCGGGATGAGCGGGTTCACGATGGAAGGGCCGCTGCGGAAGTCGGTGACGTAGCTGGGGCGTATCTGGTAGACCAGAGTGCCGGGGACGCACTTCGCCTGGATCTCGATGCGGAGCGGGTTTCGGATGCTGTACATTTCTTCGCACCTGGAATACTTGTCCCAGGTGGGGACTTCCGGCTTATACGCGAGGTTCATTTGCGTTCGACTCCTTGGGGGTGGGTGGTGTCGCAGGCCTTGCAGACCCACTTGTGGCCTTCGAGCTTGCAGTATTTCTTGTGACCGCACCAGCTGCATGTCACGTATTCGGGGTATTCTCTCTTTGGAATCATGTTTTTTCCTTTTTGGGGCGTCCTATGGGCCCTGGATTTGGGTGTTTCTTTCTCCACCAGATGCGCTTACGTTCTCGGTCATATTCCTTGTTCTTTTCGCGCCACTGTGCGTTATACTTGCTGTTTGCCGCCTTTCCCTTCTCGGTCGCGTTGTATTCGCGATGCCTTGCGTTGATTTCGTCCTTGTTTTCTTCGCGATACTTTTGGTGATACTGCTTGCGTTCGGGGGAAGCGTCGTATTCCTTTTGCCAGGCTTTTCTCTTCGGGTCGTTTCTTCGCTTCGCGTCGTGCTTCCGCTGAATTTCCCTGCGCCTTTCAGGGTTTTTCTCGGCCCATCGTTTCTTTGCATTCGCCTGGTTTCGCTTGCCTGGGTCTTCTATTCGCTGCGGACGGTAGCTGTCACGGTGCATGGCGATTTTGTCGGCGATGAGAGTTTCCCAGTTTTGCATGACAATTCCTTTTCTTGTTTAGTTAGGGGCAGTGCGGGGGCTCGAACCCCGCCGTGTCCGGATCACAACTCCCGGCACGTGGCCAACCGCAACCGCCCAAAGACTACCGCCACGACAATGGCTCAAAACGTGACGGTAATCGTGAGAACTGCCGCCGCTACCCAGTAGACGACCTTGCGCACGTTCATGTCTGTCACTCCGTAGACGACGGCTGCCAAAAGGTCGAGGATGATGAGTACCAGCGGGAAGATTTGTTGTTTGGTCACTAGCCCTTCTCCCACGTTTCGGCAAGGTCTTCCATCGCCTTGTGCGGGGTGGAGCCCACGCCCCGGAGGAGCGGCTTGCCTTGGTTCTGCCTGAGCACGACCGCGTAGCCGAACTGGGAGTCGGCTTCGAGTTCGAGCTGGTCGCGGAAAAGGTCGAGTGTCCTGTAGGTTTCGCTATTCGGCATCTTTCTTTTCCTTTTTCTTTGCGGGTGCTGCGGGGCGCGGCACGTCGTTGAAGTTGAGCACGATGACTTCCCAGGTCTCGCCAGCCTCGGTCTTCACCTTCCGCTTGAAGGTGGTGGACTGCTTGGAGGACTTGACGATGATCGACTCTTTCAGCATGCGCATGGCCTTCTTCCATTCGGAATCCTCGATTTCGAGGTTCAGGAGCTTCATGAGCATGGCGGTGTTCACGCGGCCCTGCTTGTCCACGTTGAATGCCTGGGCGATGACCTTGCCGAGGTTGTCGTCGATGCCGTCGAGGCGGCTTGCGATCCACTTGTCCACCAGGGTCTTCACCATCTGGAGGCGTTCGTCGAAGCCGATGTGGTCGTTGATGCGGCGCTCGATGACAAGCGACTTGTCGAAGTTGTAGAGCAGGATGTTTCCCTTCCAGTTCTCGCGGGTGCGGTTCTCCTTCGCGAGTTCTTCGAGGTACTTGTCGATGCTGCCTTCGATTTCGATACGGTGTTCCGCGATTTTCTCGGCGAGCTTCACGACCTTCTTGAAGGTGCGCTCGACAAGGGCGTCGCGCTTCTTGTCTGTCGCGGGAATGTACTGCTCGGGGATGGGGCGTCCCTTCTCGTCGAGCCAGTTCCCGTCTTTGTCTTTTGTTGCCATAGGTTTACCTCTGGTTGTTGTTCTTGTTTCGGTTAAATTCTTCGGGGCTCTGCGCCCCCATGGCCTGTATCGCCTTGATGAGCGTCTTCGCGTCGTCCTTGCAGATCCAGGTGATGACATCGACCCCGGTGAGGCGCTTGCAGAATGCGTTCAGCGCCTTGCGGCGTTCTTCGGAAGTCTCTGCGCGGCTGACCTGCGCCCACATCGCCTCGATGGCGCGGAGCTGTGCGGGGCTCGCCTTGTGCTTCGCCCTGCCGGAGAGGTGCGCGAACTTGGTGGCCCCCGCGTGGACCTGCGTGCGCAGGCTTGCGATGAGCGAGCTGCGCTGCTGTGTCGAGAGCTGCTTGGAACTTTCGACCTGGTAGCGGTCGCGCAGCATGTCGCGGTAGGCTTCGTCGTTCATCCCGAGCAGGCGCACAAGGCCGTGGATTTGCCTGTACTGTTCGGCCCTCTTGTCGGCTGGAGTAGTCATCTTGCCCTACCTTGCCACTACGAGCATCTGGGATGCGCTTTCGAGGATTTCGTTGTCGAGCGTGTCGCGGTCGTTGTTGCGCATAAGTTCCTTGCTCCACATTACAAGGTGCGAGAGCAGGCGGAAGTTGCGGCGGCAGATCTGGGCGGCGCGTTCGATGCAGTTGCCTTCGTACTTGGGGAAACGGCTCTCGATGAACGCCTTCACGTCGGCGTTGTCCAGGAGCTTCGCCCTGCACGGTGCGCTGATGCGGCTGTTCAGCTGGGCGTAGTGGTTCTTGTCGCCCTGGACATTCTTTTCGAGGCGCGGCATGCCGCAGAGAGCGATGCCGACGCCCGCCTTGTCGTGGACGCGGCGGATGAGTTCGAGCGCACGGTAGGGCAGGTGCTCGGCCTCGTCGATGATGACCAGACGGCCCGAGTCGTTCAGCTTGTTCACGACGCGCACGAGCTTTTCGTGCAGGCTTCCGCGTTCGTCGAGACCGAGTTCTGCGCAGAGCTCGTCGAAGAGAGCCTTGGCGGTGTAGCCGTGGTCCGCCTCGATAAGGATGACGCTCGGGTGGGCCTTGGCGAATGCCTTGAGCGCGGTGGTCTTGCCGCAGCCCGCGTCACCCGTGAGCATGCCGCAAATCTGGTGGCTGAGCACCAGCGAGCAGAACTTGTGGATGGTCTTGAAGCACTTGGTCTGCACGATGCCTTCGCTCTGCTTGATGGTGTCGCGCTGCGCCTCGATTTCGAGGAAGTCCTTCACCTTGTCGCAGATGGCGTCGATGTCGCCGGTGTAGGTGCCCTTGATGAAGTAGCTGAGCGTGGCGGGGCTTATGCCCATGGCGTTCGCCACCTTGGTCTGCGAGGCCCCGTTTCGGACCATGTAGTCCTTGAGTTGCTTGATGATTGCGTCCATATTCTATCCTTTATGGTTGCTGGGTTAAAAAGGGGTGCCTCCGGGGGCGGTTTTCAGGGAGACAAGTGTTGTGTTGCGGCAAAGTGTGCCTGCCCCCATTGGCGAAGTCTTGAGCAAATCTTTAGATGAGTCCGTGTTCGGCGATCCGTTCCTTTACCCGGAAGTAGGTGCGGATTTCGCTTTTCATCAGGCAGGGCGGCATCTTGCCGCCGTTCCTGATGATGCGGAGCGCCTTTTCCACGTTGTTCTTGGCGACGGGCCCTGCCACGGCGTGGTAGATCTTGAGCATGGTGCCCGGGTCGATGTTCTTGTCCATTACATTGCCTCGCTTGTGGTGAGTTCGTCCCATAGGTCGGTGCTGGGCTTTTCTTCCACGTCGCCGTCGAAGATGTTGTAGATGTCGGCGTTACCGACCTTCTTGTCTGCCTTGAGTTCCTGCGCGTCCTTGTCGTGGCGCGTGAGGTGCGTGGGGCCCTGCGGCACGAAGATGTCCTGCGGGCCCACGGCGCTGCGCATGGCGCTGATGTATTCCGCCGCCTGCTCCTTCTTCATGTCGGGGCAGATTTCCTTGAGGAGCTTCTCTTCGTGGCGCTTGCGGGCGACACCTTCGGCAATCTGCGCCTTGCCCACGGCATCGTCGTCCTTGACCATGGCACCCACGGCGCTCTGCAGGGTGCATTCGCCGATAAGCTTCTTGTTCAGGTCGTAGCACCAGGCGGTGCGCATGTCGTCGGGGTCGTAGCGGAAGATGACCTCGCGGCCCTTCCATACCGGCATCCATTCCGCCCAGTACCAGGTGTCGAGCTGTGCCAGGTGGAAGCCCATGTGCATGATGCGGCCCGACACGGTGCGGCTCACCAGCATGGAGAGAGTCTCGCGGCTCACCCTGCGCATGGGTTCGCGCTTCACGATTTCTTCGTTCCAGAGCTGAGAACGCGTTTTGCCGTTGTGGTGCTTGCCCTGGCAAGGGAGTCCGGGGAACACGTTCTGCATGTAGTCCTGCGCCATGTCGTAGAACTCTTCCCAGGTGGCGAAGTCGCCACGCTTGAGCACGCCCTTCAGGGGCTCCGGCTTCTCGACCACGTTGCCGCCCTTGTAGCTATTGAATAGCTTATCAAGGCTTCCTTTAATGATCAAGAAGTTGCGTTCAATGATCTTTGCGCGGGCGTTGCGGACTATGGCGAAGTGCATCTTGATGCCGAGGCGGCTTGCCATGGATTCGGCATACTGCTCGTCTTCCACAATCTGGTGACCACGGCTTTGGCCGGAGAAGTCGCGGTTACGGTATTCTCGACCGTTGTCCACGTAGATTTCTTCCGGAAGACCGTAGCGTTCGATGCCGTTGCGCATGGCACGCAGGGTGTTCTCGGTGCCCGGGGCGTCGTGGTGCAGACACCAGCCCATGGGCATGTAGGTCTTGAAGTCCATGAACAGCGTGATGTAGCAGGTGGCGGGCTTTTCTTGCCCCTGCACCTTCACGAACACGTCCCATGTGCGGGTATCGCCTACCCACACCTGCCCCGCCTTCAGGTCGGAGTAGTCGCGGTCCAGGTGGTAGCCCTTGTTATCGTAGAACTTCTTCTTGCCTTCGCGGGCAAAGTAGATGACATCGGGGGCGAACTCGCTCTTGAGCCTGCGCACGAATGCCGACTTGCTCGGGAAATCGTCTTCGCCCTTGCATTCGCCGCGTTCCTTCGCCTTGCCGAACGCAATCATCCAGCTGGAAAACGCGCTCAGCTTGTTTGCGGTAAGGTAGGCGGTCTTGAAGTCGTCGAACATCGTGTCGGTCACGGTGGAGCGCATGGTCTCGCGGTGGTTGATGAGCGAAATCTTGCCGCCGTCCTCGACCGAGGCGCGCTGGCGGTAGATGCTCTTGATGCTCGTCTTCATTTCGGGGTGGGCCTTGTTCCACTCGTCCACGAAACGCCCGAGTTCCTTTGTGCCCGTGATGCCTTCGCACTTGAGCAAAATGAGAGTCCACTTGTCGAAGTTCTTCTTTGCGCGGTCGGTGGCGCGGTCATAGCTTCTGATGACCGTCTCCACGTCCTCTGCGCGGGTGGCGACTTCGGGGGCTTCGGGCAGGGTCTCCTGGACATAGCGGTTCGAGGCCTCGGCGGGAAGGCTGCGGACATCGATTTCGAGAACCTTGCGCCCGTCCTTTTCGCTCCAGCGGTAGTTCCACATGGAGACGCTACGGCGAACCTGCCTGTCGGATATCCCGAGAAGCTCCGCTGCCTTCGTTGAACTAATCCAGATCGGTTTCATTAGCGGCTAGCCCTTCCGATGTAGAATGCACGGACGCGCTTGGTGCGCATGCATTCGCCGCAGAAGTGGTCCTGGTTCACGGTGATGCGTGCTTCCTTGCCGCAGATGTCGCAGTTTCGGTTGAGCGATACGGGAACGATGGTGTGAAGAGGGATGCTCGTAGTCATTGTGGATCTCCTTGTGAGTGGAAGTTTAAGGGCGTGCTTGGTCGGCTATTCCAGCTGGTCGAGTGCGCGGGTGATGAGGAACTTCACGAACTCCTTGTTGTTGGGGAACGTGTGGCCCTCGTTGTAGAGCTTGAGCTTCGCGGCGTTGATTTTTTCGGTCAAGGGCTTCGGGAAGGTCATCGACGGCATCATGTTGGGGAACAGTTCGCACTGCACGGACTCTTCGGCAGGGGCGACCGTCGTGGCGTCGGTGGCCGCCGCGTAGTCGATTTTGCGGCGCACGGCGTACTTGCCCGTCTTGCGGATGGTCGGGAGCACGTCTTCGACGACCCACTTCTCGAACTTGCGGGCGTCGGGCATGCGGCTACGCATGATGAGACGGTAGAGGTCGGGTTCGTTGATGGCGATCATAGCACGGCCTTGTCCGTTGGCGTCCTTGACCGTGATCTTCTTGCAGAGTTCGGTTTCGCCTTCCACCATGTCCTTCGAGTCGGTCACCTTGTCGCAGTGAGCGGCGATTGCCGCCTTGGTGTTCTTGTAGCCGAGAACCTTGCACACGTCGTTGGCGACGAACCACACTTCCTTGTTCTCGTCCTGCACCATACGGATATCGGCTCCGTTGAAGATACGGTAGCGCAGCTTGAGCGCGGTCGCGGTGGTCGGGTCGAGCTCTTCTGCCTTGGGCGGTTCTTCCTTGACGGCGGGCAGGGTCTCGCCACGGACTTCACGGTCGAAGTCGGTATCACCTTCGCCCTGGATTTCGGGTTCTTTTTCGGGGAGCTGGTCTAACGATTCGTTAGAGCAGGTCTCGGCATTTTCGGGTTCTTCGTCGAAAATTTTCTTGATCATTATGCGACTCCTTTGGTGGTGAGCCCCAGGTCCTTGAGGATGGGGGTAAGCTGGTTGTTGGTGCGGTAGCCAGTGGCTACTTCCCTTATGTATTGGGCGCTATAGGGCTTTCCGGCGATTTCGGAAACCCTTTCGGCGGCCTTGCGCCATGAGAATTTCGTCACTGTAAGATTTTTATCCATTTGGAAAAGTTCCTCGTCTTTTTTAACTTTTTGTAGTGGTGGTTAATTACTACTACATTCCAAAATTAATCAAAGATTAATCAAATGTCAAGAGAAAATTCAAAAAAGATTAATTTTTCTTCGGAAAATGTTCGAAATTTTGCCTCCGAGCGGTTTGGAACCCTGAAAAAACTTGCTGAAGCTATAGGCGTAAGTCAGCCAAACCTAACGCAAAGCCTATCTGGTAAGCGTCCTTTTGGCGCATCTTGGCGCGAAAGACTTGAAGATGTCGGCTTTTTTGAATGGCTTTCGCAAAAAAACGACAATTTAATCAAAGATGAATTAATCAAAGATTCCTCAAATGTCAAGGGGGAATCTGAAAATAGTGGAATTTTAGACATTTCAGGCGCTCTTGAGCTGTCGAACACGCCCGCAAGCCGCCTCGCCCAGCTCGTGGGGGTAAGCCCCGCCACGCTCGACTCCTGGCGGCAGGGCACCGCCACGCCCACTGTCGAGGAGCTCTCCCGCCTCTTCAACCAGGTCGTCGCCCTCGCCCTGAGCTCCCGCCACGCCACCACCACCCAAGCCCCCGCCGAACCCGAAGCACCCCCCGCCCAAGCTACCGCGTAGCGGGGAATATTATCGAGTTGAGGTTCTGAATGTCTTCCAGCAGCATGTGCCAAACAGTCTATGATACCGTTCACACCGTTGTCTACGATACGGTGCATACCGTGTCGTTCGATACGGTCCGCACCTTCGATACCGTGAAGGTGCAACTTGATTCGGTCTTCACTATTGACCTTCTGAACAAGTCGCAGGAGTTCTATGTAAATGCGTTCGATGATGTCAAGTTTTTGCTTGGCGTTTTCGTTTCCATTTTCTGCGCTGTCGTAGGAGTCGCCTACCTTATAAATACTAGATGGACTATAGGTCGGATAAAGGAAGAAACGAGGCGTGGCGTTGAAGACGAAACCAGCAAGGCTATCGCAAGATTTGAGGACGAGCAGAAAAAGAACTTGGAAAAATGCCGAAAGGAAATGGACGCCATTTCGTTGAGGTCGGCGACCGTCACGAACAAAATGCTGTTCGCTATTCTCGCGCAAGCCAAGATAACGGAAGATTCCAACAACTCCCTCAGGATGTATCACATCCTTGTCAAGTTTGTCAATGACGAATTTGATGTTGTCCATATTACCTTGGTTGAAATTGCCGTGAAAGAAATGATGGTGAGGTTCTTTGGTTCCGTAGTCCACCCAGAACTCAATGCTACCGTCTGCAAAAACCTCTATGAAGAGCTGGGCAAATTTCGGCGCCGTATATACGACATTGACGATGCCGAAATCAAGAAGTTTGTCGAAGAATTTGACCCGTTCATTACTGGCCTAAGAAAAGAACTGTCTGAAAGGTTCTAATGCTTTTGAGAACCTTATTGCACAGGCGCAAAAGGCAATAAAAAAAATGAGTCCGTACAATTCCAAGCAGCGTCTAAAGGCGTCATCTCTAAGATAGCAGGCTGTTTTTTCTTTGGCGTAACTGAAGATGTCTTTCCACGTGCGCCACGAAAAAAGAAAACGAAAATCCTGCTTAAATGTTTTCCATATTGATTTCTTTTCCTTGTCTTCAATTTGATTAGTTTCCTTTGGCGGGTAGTTGTCGTGGCCGTTAATGCGGTTGGCGACTGCTTCCAGGGCGTCCACGGTTCGCTTGTCCAGGACGATGTCCTGTCCCTTGCCGGTCATGCAGCAATGGATGCAGACGGTGCGCCCGTCAACGGTTTTAAGCGGGATGTGAAACTTGTCCTTCTTGCAGGCTTGGCACTTGAACTTTTTCATGTGCTTTCTTATGGGGTCGTTGTCGTCACCGACGGGTGCGGTGCGTTCGAATGTCGTGAAGTCGTTCATGCTTTTTCCCTTGAAGATTTTTTATGTTGTTGTTTTTTTCACGCAATTTGATTATATTTGCAATACAGAATGAGCGTCTGGGATTCCCTTACAGTTGATGACTTGCCTAACGAGGACTTGAAATGGGTCGCGAAGTCCTTGGGGCTCGATGTCGCCAAACGTATCTGGAAGAAGTTCGCGGGCAACCATGTAGCCTGCCCAGCCCGGATGACGCCCAACGCAGTGCGCCGCTATATGCGCGACAATTTCGACAAGCCCGTTCACCAGCTTGCGTTTGAAACGGGTCTCAGCGAGCGAACGATCTACAGGTATATGAACTTTGTCGAGAAGAAGCCCGAGCAGTCGGGGCAGCTTAGCCTGTTCTAGGGTCATTTGATTCCCTCCGTCAAGTGTTCCAAGAGTGTTTCCTTGAATCCTTCGATGTCTTCGGGCTGCACCACCATATATGGGCGTGCAGGGATGTTTGACCCTGGGTGGTGGACCTTTCCGTAGAATACCTTTGTTCCGTTACGCATAAAGGCGAGCGCCTTGTTATTCCGATGCCATATATCGTGCGCACTTGTCTTGCCGCCGAAGTTGAGTATGCGGGCGTAAACCTTGTTTGTGCCAACCGTGGCACTATCCTTGGTGCTGGACTTGACGAATGAACCCGACAAGTTCGACCCGCCCGTTCCCCTTGATATCAGGCGGCCCTTGCCGTACTTGCTGATTACCCACTTTTTGTTACCACCGATAAAGGAGTCCTTGGAACTGTAACGACCGCCTACCTCGAAGTTGTATTCGATGGAGCTTTGCAGGTCCTTGGCGATGATTTTCATTGCCGTGGACATGTCTTTTGCCTTGTTATCGATGCCTTTTAGCGTGATTTTGCAATTTTTGTCATCGATTTCAGCATTAATCATTTGCATTTCTCCTGAAAAAGTGGTATATTAGGGGTATAGGATATGTGAGTAAGTGTAAAAGCCGGACACTTGGGTGGTCATACTAAGCTATGCTCATCGTATAATGGGAAGACGACGGTCCATTGACATATCCTATTTTTTTATTGGTTTGTGATTTTCGTAAAAATCTCGATCATCAACGACATATCCGGTTTTGTAGGTCATCGTTTTTGTTCTTTCATCAAAGCCAATAACGATTTTGTTTCTTTTTCTCTTCTTCGTTCCGTTTTCAACAATCTCATAAGGTTTCGAGAAGAAGAAAACTTGACCATTATTTGAGTCAATCTTGTAAGCTGGAGTGTATTCGTCCAGAAGTTCAGGCACCTTTTCTAGCGTTTCCTTTGTTAATCCGGTATGTTTTTCCGCTTCGCGTAGAGTGTGCCTTATTCTCATTTGGTCAAACGTTATGATGGGCGATTTTAATTGGCTGAAATTTTTCTGGCAGAAAGTCTCTACGGCACCTTCCAAAATTCCGGCGGCAACCATCGATTTATATTGTGATTCAACCCTATCTACGGAAGCGTCGATTTTCACCATTTCCTTGAAGTTTTTCTGTATTTCCTGCTTTTGCTGTTTGGTGAGTTCGTACTTTGCATCCTTTCCATCAATCATGTCGATGGTCTGTTTCAGGTATTCCTGGTGCCTGTAACTGTAGGCTCCGGGGGCATAGTCCCAACCAGCATCGGGGTAAATTTCCTTGCCGCCGACCTTATAGCCGCGGGTGGTTATCTGCTTGCCCTGAATGGTCTCGGTCTTGCTTACAAAATTTTCGGGCTTGCTCTTCTGGACTACTTCATCGGCTGACTTCCCGTAAAGTTTCTTGATGCCCTGCTTTGTGTAGGACTTGGTAGAACAGTGACAGTTCCAGCCCTTGTGCCCGAAGAAAACTTCCCAGAACGGGTCGTCGTACCGGAGAACCATGTTGTGCAGAGCCGCGTGGCTTTCTCTTGGGTGCGGGTTCAGCGGACCCTTTGGAATGGCAACGAAACGCCAATACGGTGCGATGTCGGCCTCTTCCATCATCTCCTTGTATTTGCCTGCATCGTATGCGGTTTTCATGTTGGTGCCGTATATGGTCCTTAAACGGCGATGGTCTACTACGATTTGTTTTGTTTTTCCTGTTTCGGGGTTGACGGCGTTGACATCACCCCACCATCCCCTTTTCTTTAAAGTCGGAATGATGTCGTTCGCAAAGTCCTGATAGGAGGTTCCATTCTTTATCGCGGCTTGGATTGATTTCTTGATGTCCTTGACTAATGCAATCGATGTAGCCTTCGAAACGACGAAAACCCTGTCGTGCTGTTCACGCATGGTGTCCGTCCAGTCCCAATGACCGAAAACGCCCTTGGGTCTCTTCTGGGCTTCCTTCGCTGTCAATACCGCCTTCACCTGTTTCTTCTTGAAGAAATCGATGGCGTTCTTCGGCTCCATCTTCCAGGCGGCATTGATCATGGCTTGCAGTTCGCTTTTATCAGGCATCGGTACGGCCCTGCATTTCGGAGAGCAGTAGACACTTCGTTACCGCGTCGTCCATTTTCTTGCTGCTAAGGTTCGGGAGAATCTTGTAGAGTTCTTCTTCGAACTGTTCATAGTTGCCGCAGTGTTCCGCAAGGTCGATGATGGGCCTTGCCAGTTCTTCAATCTGTTCCTGCAAGTCTTCTGCAGAAAGGTCCTGGATCATCTTCTCGATTTTGGTCTTGATACCACCTTCGGCAAAGCAGTGGCAATCGTCATCATGTTCGGCGAACATTCCGCCCTGCGGCTGGACTTCTGTCATCTCGAAATACTTTTCGTCGATGCCGTAAATGTCGGTGATATACTGGGCGTTGAACTTGACGCCGAGCTGCGTGAGCTTGATATCGCGATTGAGTCGTGCTTCTTGAAGGTCTTCCGGGAGGATGATGTTCATCCACGGGATTTCCTTTTCGTTTGGCCAGTTGATTTCGTAAATCCAGCGGATGAGCTGGTTGATGCTGGACTCGATCATCGCGGCATCGTCGAGGGCGAGGTCTGCGCGGACATCGTTGTGGACGGTGGCCATCGCCTGGGTGCCGCCGGAACTTGTCTGCTCGGTGGTGAGCGTTTCGCCGAGCCACGCCTTTGACATCGCCTGGTCTGCCCAATCGACGATTGCCTTGTGCGGGTTCGCGTTTGCCGCGCCTGCTTCCAGGAGTTCCACGGAGCCGGTCTGCGGGATGACTGCGACTGCATCGCGGACAAGGCCCACGAGCATTTTGAGGAAGTCTTGCTGTTCCTTTTCGGTTGCCGTCGGCGGGACCTTGCCGATTGCCTTGGGCATACCGTATTTTTCGACAAAAAGCATCCAGAACTTGAGACCACCCTTCTTGAAGGCGAGTGGCCAGAAGCAGCGGGAATATACCGCGTTTCCGTATGGGTTCGCCGTGGTGGGGCGGTTGCGGGTGACAAGGAACTTGCGCTCGGGCATTTCACGGCGCGAACCGTCGTTGGTCTGCAAGAGCAGCTTGCTGTCGCTATCGAACTTGAACCATTCCTGCTTGCGGTCCTTGATTGCGGTGGGGAGTATGAGCGTGCCCAGATCGGTCTGGACTGTGTTCCACACGATTTCGTGTACGGCATATCCGAAGCCGATCGCTTCGAGCATCTGCGATATGACGTTTCGGAGGTCGATGTTCCAGAGGTATTCCTCGACAAACTTTGCCTTTTTCTGGTCGCCCTTGCTTCCGTCGATTGTCCAGGCTCGGCTGGTGATGGATGCAAAGCGCTTGTTTTTCACCGCGTCAAGGTGGGCGTCTATCATTTCGCGATAGACCTTGATGTTGCCACCGTTGTTCTTTAGGATGGTGTCGGGGTTCGGGAGGTAGTCGAGCCCGGTGACTAACTCCGCCACGTTTCGGGTGGCGACTTCCTTGGCGAGCTGCAAATCGCGCTTGTCCTTGGGTTCGTTCGGGTTATTTTTGGTCTTTTTGCTCATGCAGTCCTCGGTGTATTTCTAATCTCGTTGAATGGCCGTTCAAATTCGTTGAATTTTGATTTTCTAAACTCGGATGACCGTTTACTAGTCCAAAACAAAAAAGGGCTAGAAAGGGCCGTTCTGTGCGATTTTTTAGAAGGTGCTGAAATCCACGTTTTTCCCCTTGAACGGATTGGTCGTTTGCACGAATATCGGGCCCGTGTCGCTTGCGTTTTTGGCGTGGTACGCCAAGGCTGCCCCCCAGAAGAAGTCGCCGTGGCCCTGCTCGGTGCTCGCGGCGTCGTAGCGCACGTTTCCGGCGGTGGTGACAATCTTTCGGACGGCGTGGATGCTTTCGGCCTGTTCGTCCTCGATGCGGCCTTCGACTCCGGGGAACTTGGGGCACTTCTCGATGACAATCTTTTGGTCTTCAAACGCCTGGAGCAGGTTTATTGCGAGGTCTGCCTTGACGGCGTTCGTGAACAGCACGCCTTCGACCTTGACGGAGCCATACTTTTCCTGGGCGCGTTCGGTGAACTGGTCGCCTACGCCGGTGCGGTCGATGCAGGCACGGACAAGGTTCGGGAGCATCAGGTACTTGTAGAGTTTTTGTTCCAGGAAACTCCACTTTTTGTTCTGGTAGGCTTCGACGGCGCGGCAAACGAGCGTGCCGCCTACATCTTCGAGAACGTAGATGACGTAGAGGTGGCGGTGGCGTGCCACGTCGCAGCCGAGGTAAAGAGGGCCTTTTGCCTTTTCCATGCCGAGCACGCCCTGGCGCTCGCAGCTGTGGATGAGGTCGTAGCCTATCATGGCCTTGGATTCGTCCTGCGGGTTGCAGCAGTATTCCTCTTGCCAGATGGCTTCGGTAAGGCACCCTTTGTGCTCCTGTTCCAGCCATTCCTCGCGTTCCTTCTTGGTGAGCTTGCGCCCGCAGATACGGTCGGCGACGCCTTCTTCGACGGCGAGCTGGATGGGCACGGTGTGGACGCTGTAGTCGAGTTCTCCCTTGCGGCACTTGTCGATGAGCTTGTAGAATAGGCTGTTCACGCCGTTGTGGGTTGACAAGATGCGGATGGGATAGCCCCACATGGCGGCAGGCTTCGCGGCTGCCCACATTTTCTGGTCGTTCTCGTGGTGGGCGGCTTCGTCCCACACGATTTTTCCACCCTTGGAACGGAATGCCTTGGGGTTGCTGGATAGCACGTAAATCTTGGAGCCGTTGCAGAACTCGATGAGCTTGGATTTGACGCCCTTGTCTTCGTCGGCGAAAACGCAGTCCTCGATGTCTTCGCAGTTGACTTCGGCGAGCGCCTTGGCGATGGCGTTGAGCTTCTGAATCCAGGAGTCGCAATAGTCGATGTATTCGGCGGCAGCCGTCATGTCGGCGGAACTGAAAAAGACTTTCAGTCCGGGCTGTTCGATACAGTCCTGCACGTCTTCGAAGCTCTGGACCCACGTTCCACCGATACGGCGGGACTTCTCGAAAATCTTGACCTTGCTTTTGTCAAGTAGCCAGCGCTTCTGGTAAGGAAAGAAAAAATCGTCAAGTGCTGCCATTTAAAACGCCCAGGTGTTTCTTGATTTCTTCGAGCGCCTTCTTGGCGCGTTCTTCCGGGGAAAGGTCGGACTTGTTCTTTTTCGGTGCCACGGCCTCGTACTTGCGGGCGTGTTCTGCGGTGTCGATGATGCGCTGGAGCGCGGTGTAGCGTTCGGGGGCAATCTTCACGCCGTCGAGTTCGTCCTGCTTGATTTTTCGGGCCATCACTTCGCCCAGGCTGAAGAGTTCGGCGTGGAAGTTCTTTTCGCCGCCGCTGATTTCTGCGCGGGTTTCTTCCCAGCGGTCTTCTGCCTTCCAGTTCTGCAGGGTGCGCGTGGATATGTTGAGCCTGCGACTGATGTCTGCGAGACTCAGCTGGTGGATGGTGTAAAGTTCTTTCGCCTTTGGTTTGAGTTCCGCCTTGCTCATGGCATTCTCCCGGGTGTTGCGTGGTTCTCGGTGCAGCATGCGCGTATCGCTTCGAGTGCTCGTTTCTGGTCGTCGCTGTATTGCTTCAATACGGCTTCCCATCGCACCTGGTCATTTGCGGCGTTCTTTTCCCACTTGGCGTTTTCGTTCGTGTAGAAGATGGCGAGCATGACGGCGAAGACAATGCCCACGCCGAACTGTTTCAATGCCTCTTGCCAGAAAGTTTTATCCATGGAATATACCTCCGTGCAAATGTAGCCGTAAAACACTGACAAAGGGCATGACATTGTCATGTCCTCTTTCGCGGGCAAGCGGGTAAATTTGGAGCCATGAAAGATAAGCATCCGAAGATTCTGAAATCCACCGACCTGCGCGAGCCGTGGGTCGAGGCATTCAAGACCGGCCCCGTCGTAGATATGGCGGGCAACACTCACGACTTTAGCGAAGCTGACCTCGAAGAACTCAACCAGGGAATCCACGACCAGCTCGCCGCAGGCTACCAGCCGCCGATGGTCAAGGGCCACCCGAAGGTTGACGATCCGCGTGTCGGCTCCATTGTCGATTCCAAGGTGGAAGACAAGGTGCTGAAGGTGAAGCTAGACGATGTTGACCCGGACTTTGCCGAAGAGGTGAAGAAGGGCGGTTTCAAGTATCTTTCGGCTGCCGTTTACAGCAACTTGAAGAAGGGTTTGCGACACCTGGGCGCTCTCGGTGCGGTCGGCCCTGCCATGAAGGGTATGGCCCCGCTTTGCTTTGGCGAAGGTATGTTCGCCGATTCCGACAAGGGCGTTACAGAGCAGGACGTGAGCGTCTTTGCAGAGCCGTTCGCATGGGACCGCCTGGTGCCGCGATCCGTGTTCGAGTCGCTGGTGTACAAGATTGGCGGCATTGGACGCCTGTTCCGCAGCCAGCGCGAACAGCTCATTGAAAAGGAAGGCATCGAGGCCGCCGACAAAGTTTTCCCGGAATACACCATCAAGGACCTCGAAGAAATCGAAAGTGTCCTGAAGGATGCGAAGGATTTCCCGCAGCTGCCCAAGCCTGCCGTGGAAAAGCCCGCTGAATCTACAGCTTCTTTCGGTGAACCGAACGAAAGCGGTTCTGATTCGCTGGAGAACGGGAATCAGAATCCTCAGCCTACAACGCCCCCTCGCGACGAACCGACCGATTCTATCCCGGAAGGTAATTCTAGCGAAGCGACGCGGCTGAGCGAAGAGAATGCCGCGCTCCGGGCAGAGAACGATACTCTCAGGGCCGAAAAGCTCCAGGCGCAGCGCCTCCGTGCCGGTGCGGCATTCTCTGAGACTTTGGACAACGCCATTTCCGAAGGTCGTTGCAATCAGGAACTCAAGGACAACCTGATGAAGATTTTCGGTTTCTGCCAGGAAGTGCCCGTCGATGGCGAAGGCTGCTTCGGCGAAGGCGATGAACGCGTGAATGTTGCAAATGTGCTTGCCAAGACGGTTGCCGCGCTCCCGAAGATTGTGGAGTTCGGCGAAGCCCAGGGCATGCACGATACGCCGCAGCTTGCGGCTGGTGAAGCTCTTGCCAGGTACAAGGCGGAGCAGGAATCTAAGGGCCGCGTGCTTTCGTTTGCCGAAGCTGCGGAAGAATACGGTCGAATCAAGGTTTAAACAATCAAGGAGAATCCTATGAAGGGCAATGTCCTCAATTTTACGGCGTCTAATGCCGTCCCCGCCTTCCGATTTGTCGCTCTTGGCGCAACAGAAGGTACTGTCGCACTCGCTTCCGCTGACGGCGATGCCGTTGGCGTGAGCTACGAACTGGATGCCGCACAGGATGGTCGCCAGGATGTCCAGCTTGACGGCATTGCCGAAGTGACCGCTGGCGGTGCTTTCGCCGTTGGCGCAAAGCTCAAGGTCGGCGCGAACGGCAAGGCTGTTGCCGCTGCCGCTGGCGATGCCTACGTGGCTGTTGCTCTCGATGCCGCAACCGGCGACGGCGACCTGGTGCGTATCAAGCTCGAAAAGGGTGCCGCGACGAACGAAACCACTTTCAAGGCCGAAGAAGCCATCGGCAAGCACCTGTTCGTGAAGGCAGGAACCGACACGAATAAGGTCAAGGTTGGCACTGCTGCTTCTGCTCCGCTCGGCGTAAGCGGCGATTCCGATACCGCAAGCGGTGCGAATATCGTCATCCAGACCAGCGGCAACGTGAAGGTGCTCGCTGGCGGCAATGTGGCTGTCGGTAACCTTATCGCCGTCGATTCGAACGGCAAGGCTGTCGCGGCTGGCGCGTCTGCCGAAACTTACGGCGTGGCTCTCACTGCAGGTGCCTCTGGCGACATTATCACGGTCGCGTTTGGCTACAGCGGCAAGACTGCGGCAGGGCTTTAAACTTTAACAAGGACAAAAACATGAAGAAGATGACCAAAATCCCGCTCATTCTCCTCGCTCTCGTGTGCTCTGTAGCAGCCTTCGCAGGTGCAGACACGCTTACCGCCTGCGGCGTTCCGCAGATTTTCGCCAATATCTTTGGCTCCGACGGTGGCGCTCTTGCCGCTGGCCTGCTCTTGCCGATTGGCGTGCAGCAGACCGACCTTGTGGCCGCCTACAAGAACGGCAAGATGATTGCCGACCAGGTGATGCCGGTCAAGGTGCTCGACGGCCCGGAACTTGCGTTCAAGTATTACGAACGCACCAAGGGCGATTCGTTTGCCGCACCTGATACCCATGTGGGCCGCACTTCCGAGCCGAATATCATCCACCTTTCCGGCGAAGAAAAGGCTTCTGTTGCCGAAGCCCATGGCTTGCAGACTATTGTTCCGAAGGAAGATATCGACCAGATCAAGAACAAGGAACGCTTTGTCAATACGAACCTTGAATATCTTATGAACCAGGTGTTTCTGGGCAGGGAAATGCGTGTTGCAGGCATTGTGCAGAATACTTCGAACTATGGAACCGGTCTTTCGCATACTTACGAAGACAACCAGGGTATCGGTGCCGACGGCTTCAATATCGTGGAAGTCATTCTTGATTATCTCGAAAAGCCGCTTGCCCGTCCGAATATCCTTGGCATGAACGCCGTCGTGTGGGCAAAGCTCCGCACCGACGCGAACGTACTCCGCGCTATCTACCCGAACTCCAACGGCGCTGGCGTCGCTACCCGCGAACAAATCAAGGCCCTGTTCGAAGTCGATGACATCCTCGTCGGTGAAGCCCGCGTGAACACCACCAAGAACGCCAAGAATCCGCAGCTCGAACGTTGCTGGGGCAACAACATCTGGGCCCATTACACCGAGCCGCTTTCCACGCTCAAGGAAGGCATCGCCTGGGGTATGACCGCACAGGTGGGTGACCGTTACGCAACGATCATCGAAGACGAAAAGATTGGCCTCAAGGGTGCCGAAATCATCAAGGCCGGCTTCTACCAGAAGGAAGTCGTGGTCGCCAAGGATGCAGGCTTCCTCCTGAAGAATATCATCAAGGCCGCAGGCTAAGGCTCCCATGAACTACTGCACTTACGAGGACATCAAGGGCCATGTGCCCGAGGCACGTCTGGTAGAGGTCACTGACGACCTCTCGCCGAACGCGACTGGCACGGTCAATGTCGAAATCGTGGAAAAGGCCATCAAGGAAAGTTCCACGCTTATCGACTCTTACGTGAGGAAGCGTTTCCCGCGTCCGTTCCAGAGTGTCCCGGAAGTGCTGCGCATGGTCTGCATTGACCTGAGCATCTACAATCTGTACGAACGCGTGACGGAGCTGAATATCACTGACGGTATGAAGCTCCGCTACGATAACGCCATCAAGCTGCTTATCCGCATTGCCGATGGCGAACAGGATATCGGTGTGGATCCTGATGAACCTGTCGTCGAATCTGGCTTTTCCGTCGCTTCGAAGCTGAACGGCGGACCAGCCATGTTTTCGCTTGAATCCATGAGGTTCTGATGAGTACGCCGATTGCCGTTACTAACTGCTATGTGATAGAAAAGGCCATCAAGGAACTGATTGAGGCTGGGAATACCCCGCAGATGGTCTTCAAGGCTGTCGATATCCAGAAGGATTTACAGACCATCACTCACCCGAGCTTTACGGTCGCCATCATCAAGGGCGATTTCGAGCCGGAAGGAATGGACAAGATTACGGAGTCCGTCGAGGTGGTGGTGACACTCATCGTGAAGAACCTTGCGAACGAGGAACAGCGCAGGATGATGATTCACCCGATGGTGTCCTATGTGGTGCAGAAGCTGCACCATAACGATCTCGGGCTTCAGATGGAGCCCCTAACCGTTAGCGGCTGGAACGATGTGTCCACGACGGAACATCTTGGCCTTGCCCTGACGCTGTTTGAAATCAAGTTTAAGACGCAGTTCACGGTCGTGCCCGAAGCCGCCGAAGAAAACTACAGGGAACTGCTCTCCATCGGCTCTACGTTCCAGAGCGAAACGCCCGAACACGAGGTACTTGCCCAGGGCGAAGTCATTTTCAAAGAGGTAAACAATGAACCTGTCCCCTAATATCCCCGAAACTAAAATCCCGGGGTCCTATACGGCCTACAACTATTACGCAGGCCCGAACGGTCTCCCCGCCAACATTCAGAAGGTGCTCCTTATTGGCGACAAGTCATCTGCGGGCAGCATTGCGGCATTCAGGCCGACGGAAGTTGCTACCGAGCAGGATGCAATAGCCCTCGCGGGTGCGGGATCCGTGCTCATGCAGATGTACAAGGCTGCTAAGAAGGCTTGGAAGTATGCACAGATTTCGTTCCTGTGCTACAATGTGGCTGGCGGTTCTGCTGCCACTTGGGCGTTCACGCTTACTGGAAATGCAACTGCTGCAGGTCAGGTGGGCGTCGAATGCAACGGCGTTCAGATCGTGACCGGCGTCGCAAAGACTGATGCGGCAGCCGATATCGCCACGGCTCTCGCAGCTGAAATCAACAACACCCCAGACGCTCCGTTTACCGCTGAAGCCTCTTCTGGAACAATCACCCTTACTGCAAAGTGCAAGGGTGCGTATGTTTCCACGGCTGCGGGTGGCCTCAACGTGAGTGGGTTCAGTACGGCAACAGGCGTGACAGCCGGTTCTACAACCGCTACGGCTGGCGAAGGGACTGTGAACCTCCAAACCGCTCTTGCATTCGTATTTGCGGAACGCTATCATATCATCGTAAGTCCGGTGAATGACAGAACGAACCTCGGATATCTCAAGGTACATCTTGAAGCTGCTGCCGCACCGCTCGAACAGCGTGGTCAGCGTGCCATCTGCGGCATGGTGGCTACTCCGACTATGGATGGAACTACTCTTGTTTCTGGGGCTGCAACCAATGCCGCAAACGAAGGTAAGTACCATAACTATGAACGCATCCACATCGCGGCAGTAAAAAACAAGCTCAACGCTACCGCATGGGAAATCGCGGCTGGTCTCGGTGCGATTTTTGCCAGCAACTCCAAGCCGAACGTGCCGATGAACAGCGTAGCCATTCCTGGCCTTGCCACCCCGGCTTTGGAAGACAAGTGGAGTGGCGAAGAACAAGATCTGCTGCTCAACGGCGGCGTGATTCCTCTCGTCGAAGAAGATGGCCAGCTCTGCATCGTGCGTGCCGTGACCACGCGTACAAAGAATAGCGGTTCTGAATGGAATAAACTCAACGATACCGGGGTCATCGCTTCGCTTGACTATTTCCGCGAAGCTATTCTTTCTACGCACAAAGTGAAGTTCAAAAACAAGGTTATCCATGCACTCCTTGCGGACGCCATCAACGAAGAAAACAAGAAGGTGGCCGAAGACCTTGAAAAAGAAGAAATCTTGCGTTACATCAAAGAATACGAAGACCAGTTCGTCACGCAGGAATCGACGAACGTACCTGGCCGCATGCTTTGCCAGATTCCGGCCCCTGTCGTGCCTGGCCTGAACCAGATCTATTCCACCATCGACCTTTACCTGTAAGGAGTGAACCATGAGAATTTCTTCTTTTACTCTCGTCAAAGACGGCTCCAGAATCACCGACTTCTCGAAATTCAAGGAAGGTGAAACCGAAGTCGCCACCACCGTAGAAACCTTCTACGGCGAAGACTACATCAAGGTTCCGGCGAAGCATTCCTTCTCGCTTACCTACCTTCCGAAATCCGGTGCCGACCTGGACTGGGTCAAGGAAGAGGCTTCGAACGATAACGGCTGGACCTTCATCATCAACTATGTTGGCGGTAACAAGGTCACCTATACCGGCGTTCACCTGCTCAAGTCCACCCCGAACGAAGTGGACGGCAAGACCGCCAAGGAATCGCAGCTTGACTTCTACGCAGAGGACAAGAAGTAGCCATGACCGCTTTGTCTGACAAAATCAAGGCCGCCCGTGATGCCGCCGAAGAGGTCGATGTCGCAGAATCTGCGATTATCGACCAAATCAAGGCGTCGCACGATGTCTTCAAGGATATCGAGTGGCCCGGTGTCCCGGGCGTGAAAGTCCGAATGAGGCTTTTGACGGTCTCAGAAGCCCGCAAGGCGAAAGTCGATAACCAGCAGGAGTTCAACCGTGACGGTATCGAAATCGGCATGCAGAACCTGGCGGACTACCGTGAACAGGAAGCTGTGCACGGTATGTGGCGGGCGTTTTCTGACCCTGCCACGGGAAAGCCGGTGTTCACCAGCGCCGAGCACATGCGAACCCTGTGCACAAATGACGAACTGAAAGCCTTGTGCGATGCCTACAATGCCTTCTCCGACGAGAACGACCCGAACCTGGAAAAGCTCTCGGACGAAGAATTTGAACAGCTCAAGGACATTCTCAAAAAAAAACCGGACCAGATTCGCTCGAAAGTCTTAAGCTTGCCTGTAGCCTGGAAGCTTCTGCGTATTTTGGTTGCCCCGCAAGAGAACTAAACGACGCCCAGTGGCTCCTCATCTTTTCGATGAAGGGCTATTTGGCCAACGATAAAGGATGGCAGAGCATTGGCTGACAATAGCGTTACATTGCGTATCGGCGCGGACCCGACAAGGCTTGAAACCGGCCTTAGACAGTCTTCCGCCTCGATTAACAGCTTTGGCGTCCGTGCCCGTGCAAGCATTGCGCGTGTCGGTAGTTCCCTACGGGGGCTTGCAGACCGTATGGTCACGCCTTTCAATTCGTTGGTCCTTGGCGGTGGGCTTGGCATGGCCATCAAGAATGTGGGCGACCTTTCCGAATCGCTCATGTATTACGGCTTTGCCGCAAAGAAAAGCGACGCGGACACGAAGGTGTTCCGCGAATCGCTGCATAAGACGGCGGTCGAAACAGGGGTTGCCGCCAATGAAATCCTGAACGGTGTTTCAAAGATCGGTGAAATCACGGGTGACTTTGATTTTGCCGAAAAGATGAGCGTTAGCCTAGCCAAGGCGTCCAAGGCTTCCCAAACTTCTATTGAAGACCTGGCTGCCGTAGCGTCTTCCATGAAAGGTTCCATGGGGTATAGCGCCGACCAGGTTCTTAATGCCTTTAATGCCTTGATTATTCAAGGCGAAAAGGGTTCCTTTACATTGCAGAGCTTCGCCGCCGAAGGAAAGGCGTTGCTGGCGTCTGCATCTACGTTTGGCATTAAATCCACGGATCAATTCGCCAAATTCGGTTCTTTCCTCCAAATTGTCAATGAAAAAATCAAGAGTTCAGCGGAAACAACGACATCGGTTTCTGCGCTATTTTCTGAACTGATCGACAAGGCTGCCGATATAAAAAAGAAATTTGGCGTAAGTGTATTCGACAAGAACAATGAACTTCGCGAATTTGATGTAATTATCAAGGAAATCATGGCAAAGACGGGCGGAAGTCTTAAAAAGTTGTCGCCTGTATTTGGCGCATCCTCGATGAAAGCCATCAATCCCCTGATTGGGGAGTTCCAAAACAACTGGGAAAGGATGGAAGACATTGCCAAGGCTGGTATCGAAGGGATGAAAAATTCCGATGTCCTGGAAGATTACTACCAAAAAGCGTCCAATTCGTTCAATAGCAATGTTGACAAGATGAAGGCTGTCGCACTGCAATTTGCCGACACGAACCTTACGGGCCCCGTGGAACAGCTCACGACAGCGCTTGGCTTCCTTTCCCGCCATCAGGGGATTGTCACGGCTGGCTTCAAGGCGATGGCCGTTGCAGCTATCGCCTTGGGTGCCGTCAAGATTGGCGGCCTCGTGAAGGATGTCGCTGGGCTTGCCAGGGATATCAAGGGAATCTGGAGCAAGAAGGGCGGCGCTGGACCGTCTGCCACCAGTGCGGGCGCTTCTGCGTTGAACGCTTCTGTCCAAAAGGTATTCGTGGTCAACATGCGCGACGGTTTAGGCGGTGGCTCCGACTACATGGACGACGATGTTCCGCCTGTCAAGAATATGGCAAAGCAGACCTCCGTGGCGATGGAAACTACCACAAGAGAGGTCGGCAGGTTCCGCCAGGGACTTTCTACCGCACGTGCGGGGCTGAACAAGCTCGGCAATACCGCCCTTGGTCGCATCGGCCTTACGGCTGCCACCACCTGGGCAATGGACAAGATCTACGACTTTGGCCAGGCGTTCATGGAATGGCGCAATGTCGTTGCCGATGTCGAGGCCAACAGCCGCGCCATGGTGGAACGTAACCAGGAGAATTTTGAAAAACGGTATGGCAGCAAGGCTGCGGTGTATAGCAAGAAGCACGGCGAAACCCTGCTCGAAATCCAAAAGGAAGAAAACAGTTTTTTGCCTTCGCAGAAGAAACTCGACAAGCTCTATGCCGACCTGAACATGTATAACACTCTGATGAAGAACGCCATCAAGAACGGCGACGGGAAAAATGGCGTGTCTGCCCAGGAATACATGGCGAATTTTGTAATCAACATCGATTCTTCCGGGAAAACCGTAGTGGAAACCGACAAGGGCAAGCCGCCCAAGGTCAAGGTCCACAAGAATACACCGGGCTGGGGGGCGTAAATGGCAGAAGCGAAGACCGCAAAGCTGGGCCCGTGGGAACTTAAGCTCGTATCCATCGACGATGACATCTCTCATGCCATCTCGTCCACGACCTACCCCTACAAGAACGGGGCGGACCATGAAGACATGGGCGTCAACCCGGAAACCTTCAAGTTTTCAGGCGTTCTCTCAAATAAAGACTACGACAATAACTATCAGTCGCTGCGCAAGTGGTTTTTGTCCATTTTCAAGAAGCCTGTAGAACTCTTTCACCCGGACCACGGGACTATTTACGGCTACCCGAAGACGGCTTCTTTCAGAAATGACCGCCGTCGCCGTTTCTGCGAGTTCACCTTCGATTTCGAAGTCGATGAAATCCAGCCCGACATCCAAAGTTACACGGACCCCTACCAGAACAATTTCAAGCAGGCGCAGGCCCTCAACCTGGAAGTACAGGAAAGCGTGGCTCTATCGATGCAACAGACGGGCGTTCCCGACATCCCGGGATCTTCGGACTGGTCGCTTATTGACGCGTGGTCGTCTCTTGGCGATGCCGCCCGCAGTTTTGCCAATGCGACAAGCAAGGCGATGGGACAACTCCTTGGCGCCCTTGCTACCGTCAAGGCTCCAGTCGATGCTATAAACACTACTATCGATTACTTGGACTCGCTATCTGGAACCTTGACAAAGGCTATCCAGGAATGTTGCGATTCCTTCGTGACTCTTGCCAGAAAGACAGGTCTGAATAATGGCAAATCCAGGGCTTCTACGGCCACTTTGGTGAGTAGCGCGTCTTCTATGCTGGCATCCCTTTATGACGCCCCTGCAAGCGTCCGTTCGGCTTTTGCGACCCTTGCGGCGGCAACAGTCGCGACAGAGACTGCCAAGCAGATTTCCGATGACAAGAAAAAGATGGGCGAATCCTTCGCCGCAGAACGGATTGTCATGGACGATGCCGAAGGCCGTGAACTGGCAGAGGAAAGCAAAGTCTACCTTGTTACGCCTGCCGATTTGGAAGATACCCTAGCCCTGGCAAGGGAGTTCATTCAGCAAGTCCTTCCGCAGGCTGTAAGCCCTTACAGGCTCAAGAACATGGCCGCGATGCTATCCGATGCGGTACTTCGCATAAAGCTGGAATACATGACCACAAAGACGGTCGATGTGTCCCACGAAACTCCGCTTCACAAGATTGCCCTGGAAAACGGCTTGAACTACAAGGCCGCTGAACGTCTTTGCGCATTGAACAATGTCAAGAATCCCACTTTCATGCAAGGCAAGGTGATGGTCTATGGAGAATGATGAAGTCATCTTGTTTGTTGTGAACGCTCGCGATGCAAAACGATATAGCGTGGACAAGTTCGTAAGCTATACGATTGACGCGGACCTCTATTCCCCGGAGGGCTCATTCTCGTTTGAGTGCGATTCCAAGTATGACGTGACCAAGGGCGATCCCTGCGAAATATACGTGAACCGCAAGTGCGTGATGAAGGGCATTGTCGATTCCGTGCGTCGTTCGCTGTCTCGCAGCGGGCCAAAGCTAGAAATCGAGGGGCGTTCCGTCGCGTCCGTCCTGGCAGACTCCAGCGTGACAAACTTCGGGACTTTGCCGACGACTTTGCCCGCACTGGCTGAAAAGCTGGTACGGGACTTGCCGATTATCTCCAGGAAGGATTTTGTTTTCAAGTCCAAATCCAACAAGGTTCAGGTCAATAGAAAGTTCGTGGAACTTTCTCCGGGAGACAGCGTTTTCGATGTCCTCAAGAAGGCTGCAAATTCGCAGGGTTTCCTGTTCTGGGCGTCTCCCGAAGGCGAACTGGTCTTTGACAAGCCGGTTGCCCGCGGCCAGGCAGATTTCAAGATCCACGCCTTTGAAAACGGCGAGGAAATGGACTACATCGAAGGCTCCGTCACCGAGACACTGAACGGGCAGCATTCGCTCATCAAGGTTATCGGCGAAAGCCAGGATGATGACGACATCAAGTATGTGGCGGCAAAGGTAAAGAATGACGATTTCCCGTTCTACCGCCCGCTTGTCGTGAACTGGAACGAAAACGAGGGCCCCGCGAAGCGCACCGCAGAACTCCAGCTTGCGACGGAAAAGGCTTCAGCCATCCAGCTCGAATATACAGTTCCTGGGCATTCGCAGAACGGTAAGCCCTGGACAGTCAACGCCTTTTGCGATGTAGAAGACCATTACAACGGTGCGGTTGACTCCTACCTGATTAAGCGCCGCACGTTCACCCTTGACAGGCAGAACGGCAAACGCACCCGCCTGGAACTGCAACCGGGAGGCTCCCTATGATGAAATTTTTCACTAGCGTCGTGACAAGCTGCAAGGATATTGCTGGAAAACTCCGCAGTATCAGCGGCAAGGCCAACGGCATACAGTTTGAAGAACGGCAGATGATGCAGCACTTTGGCTTCATCAGCATTCCCAAGTCTGGCGAACGCTGCCTTTTCCTGCAATTCGGCAATGTAGTCGTTGCGGTTGCGAGCGACGGCAAGGACCGCCCCGCCGTAAAGGAGGGCGAAACTGCACTTTACAGCGACAAGGCCCACTACATCATCCTCAAGGATGACGGCACCGTCGCCATCAAGGCAGATGGCGGCGTCGATGTCGATGGCGACCTTCGCGTAAATGGCGAGGTGAGCGACAAGGTGGGCAAGCTTTCCAAGCTGCGCGACAACTACAACCAGCACACCCACATCGGCAACCTCGGCGCACCTACGGCACCGACGGACAAACAGGACACGGGGGCGTAAATGCTTGACCTGGACACTCTCGATTCCGAATTTACCCGGATTGTCAAGGCCGCCGACGGCAAGACAAGCGTGGCCCCGCAGCTTGCCAAGGCATACGACGACTACGCCAAGGGCGGCATCATTCTCGGCGCGGACCTTTCGGCGGGTGGCGACAAGTCTCTCCTGGAAAGCGCCTTCTCGGTGCTCGACCCGTCCAGCGGGACGCCTGCCAACATGGCGGCGAAGCTCTGCGCCTACTGGCAGGGCCTTCCTAAGCCTGGAATTCCGTCCCACGGTGGCGTGGCCGTAGTTTCCGTCGTTCCGACCTTCGCGGCTGCCCAGGCGGGCGTTCTGGCTGCCATAATGGCCTGCGTCACCACGAATGAAGTTCAAAAGCCCTACAAGAAGCTTTTCGGAGACATTGAAACCGTCTTGAAGACCGCCGTCTGCACCGTCACCGAGACCATGCCGACGACACCGCCGAGCCCGTCACCTTTCCCGGAGTTTTTACAATGACTACAGACCAGATTAAAGAAGAAGTCCAGCTCTCGCTTACCGTCGCCAAGGGATCCTTTTACAAGAAGCCCGAATTTGGCCACCGCTTCAAGGAACTCGCCCGGGAAGTGGCGCCCGAGAAGACCAGGAGCAGGGCCGAAACATACGCCGCCGAGGCGTTGCAGTGGATGATTGACTACAAGCACCTGAAAAGCGTCGTCTCGACGGCTACCTATATCGATAGCGACAAGCTCCAGGTGCATGTGGAATGTACCGCCTACAATGGCGACGTGATTGAATTTACCCGTTTCGTGGAGGTTAGACAATGGCCGTAACAGTTGACCAGATCTTTCAGCGCATGGTGACCGATGCGAAGAATATAGACCCGCTGATAAATATCAGCCAGGGCACGGAAACCTATATCCGCTTCGCGACAGCCGCGTCCGCCATTTGGGGCCTATACAAGCAGATGGACTGGACCCTTGACCAGATTTTCCCGACCACGATGAACCAGGAGAGCCTGGAACAGTGGGCGAACGACCGAGGGCTGGACTACAGCAACCTGACCGCAAGCGAGCTTTTGACGCTCATCCTGTCGTATCTTCGCAACCCGAAGAGCGGCGGCAAGCCAAGCGACTACGAACGCTGGGCGCTCGAAGCGTCTTCTGCCGGCAAGGCTGTCGAGCTCGAATCCTCGATGATTTCCGGCAATATGCCCGACCTGAGCGCCGCCAACGCCGTCAAGCCGCACGACCGCGAGAACATCGCCTTTACCTGCGGCTCCAGCGACACCGAAAAGTATGTCGTTATTGACTTTGGCGGTTCCAAGGAAATTATCGGCATCGGGCTTGGCTTCATTACCAACCGACCGGCTTCTTTCAATGTCTATACGTCCGACGATGGCTCGACCTGGACCAAGCAGGGCAAGGTTGAAAGCGCCTACTGGTGGGCCATGACCACTTTCGAATCTGTTTCTACCCGATATGTCAAGGTAGAACTCGACGAAATCGAGGCTCTTGAAAGCTGGCAGACTGCATCCCTGAACGCCGTCAAGTGCTTCGGACTCGAAATCTACGAACCGGCTGAATCCGACGAAGCCCCGACGACATCCCGATGCCTCAAGAACTACTACGGCGTGGGCACGGTGCTCATGCTCATTGGCCCCAGCACGCTCTCTATGCGCTGCTGCGAAGCCGTCCGCGTCAAGTGCGAAGACGAAGGGCCGGTGGCCCCGCGTGAAATCTGGGTCAATGTCCCTGTAGAAACGACCCTTTCCCTGCGCGTCACGGTAAGCGGCTTGTCCAATATGGACGAAGACGGCTTCCGGGAAGACGTGACCAAGTATTTTGCCGACCTCAGCGCAGGCGACCTGTTTATCCCCGCCCAGATTGTCGTGTTCGTGCTCAAGCACGGCGGGTCCAATGCCGTTGTCGAGGTCTCGAAGAACGGCGGGGCGTACCAGGAACAGACTTCGGCAATCTATCCCGAAAATGAAACAGACCGATTTGTCCTTGGTGAACTGGTGGTGCAGTAATGAGTGAAAATTTTTTCGATAGTCGGCATTACAGGGCGCTCTCGCGGCTGCACCCGCTCCAGATGGACCTGGAAGAGTATGCGGTGTGCAAGGAGCTTGACCGCGCCCTGGAAAGCGCAGACGGCGTTTACCGCGAAATCTTCCCCAGTTCGGCCACCGCGACGCTCGAAAAGTGGGAAAACCTTTACGAATTAGGCCATTCCGGCACCATTGAAGCCCGCAGGGCGGCGCTCCTGGAAGCCATCAACCGTGATTCTGGCATTGCCGAACGCCACTACAAGGCGCTTGCTGCGTCGATGGGCTTTGAAATCGACATCGTGAAGCCGCCGCGCATGTTGCGTGCGGGCCTTGGCCGTGCGGGTTTTGAAATCTACGACCCGGACGAACAGTACACCTGGACCGTGACCAGCGACCACCCGCAGCACGGCATTTACCGTATCGTGGACCTGCTCGAAGCCGAGAAAATCCCGTTCACGCAGATCCGCTGGCAGATCTCTAAAGAAAAATTCCTTGAACTTGAGGACGGCAAGCTCCTGAAGCTCGAAAGCGACAAATTCCTTATCCTGGAGGACGAAAATGAATAAGATAAATTTTAAAACGGGCACTATCATTCCCCCGGAACTGATGAATGCCTTGCAGAATCCGTCGTTCACGAATGATGAAGAAGAGGCCGGACACTTGCCCTTGCCGCCCAACTACGGCAAAAAGGTCCAGGTGTTCAATACGGAAAACCGTGCAGTGGACCTGTCTACTGCTTCGAGTGGCTTTGCCGTCGTTATCCATCACAGTTCTTCGCTGTCCGGCGAGCCTGAAACGGTCACGATTGACGGCGTCGGCGGCACCGGGGCCAATACGATTCTACTGGTAACCCGTGGAACGGACTATCCTGTAATTGTATCTTTGCCGCAGAATTCTGTTTCTCGCAAGGAAATCTCTATCAAGGGCGGTTCAAGCGTCCTTTTGACGTTCTTCTCCTATGGTGCTGCGTACGTTTGGAAGTATTACGAGCTCGAAACCAACCCGGTCGCCATGACCGATACGGGCTGGAAGAGCTTTACGCCCGGAGGCGTTTCTACCGATTTCGTGAAATTCGCCACGCTTAAGGTCCCCAAGGACTACAGCGCAATCGTGATGGTCAAGGGAACAGGTCATTCTGAATATCCGGTAACGTCGGGTAGTACAGGCATTGTCAAAGAATATACCTTCAAGGCAATAGACGCCAACAATAACGAAGAAAACTGCGAAATGTCCATTCTTAAAGTCAACGAATATGGGCGACAAACTCAAGATTATGACGCCAGGGATGACCGTTTCAGCGGATATCTTGTTATTCCGCCATTGAGCACACCAGCACAGCGCAGCGTCGATTTGAAACTTAAAACAAACCAAGAAGCGATTACTATTGCGGCGTCCTTCAGGGCGCTGCTCTACAAAGCGAACCTTGACACGACTTTACTTGCATAAGAGGTGACTATGGCTAACAGTAACGAAGCATTCGAAGGCGAAAAGACCGGGCAACTTTCCCCGGTGACTCTTGCCGCCGCACGCGAAAACCACTACGAAGGCGTTTTCAGCATTCAGGGGAGTTCCAAGCGTCTTGATGCGGCTGAAATCGCCGGAACGGCTGACATCGAAGATGAGTATAGCGAAAACGGGTACTATGTCGAAGGTGCCTTGAGGTATCATTCCGGTGTGCTTTACCGCGCCAAGAATGATATCGGCTCCGAGAATACCCCCGCCGGTCCGTGGGACTCTACCAAGTGGGAAGTGGCCAAAATCGGGCGAATTATGGCCAGCAAGGCCGATGTAAATGCCGCCCTTGGCAATATCGAAACCCTCTTGGCGGCTATTTAAGGAGGCTTTAAATGAGCGTTGCAAGCGAAATTACGCGCCTTAACGGCGCAAAGGCCGATATTATCCAGGCCATCACCGACAAGGGCGTCACCGTGCCGTCTTCGGCGAAGCTCGACGACATGGCCCAGCTCATCGCATCCATAACCGGCGGCGGTGGTGGCGGCAATGGTGTATATTTACAGGCGATTCTTCCGGTTTTCGGCGGAAAAGTGCTTGTCGTGGATGAAAATGGGTATATCGGTTGTAAAAGTCTCCCGACATATTATCCTTCAGCTTATACCAGTTATGCCTTTGTAGTAAGCGGTGCAGATTTTTCGAGTTCAGGTCTTGGCCAAGTAACTTTGGTTACTCCGGGAACGGCTGATATTGGAGGTCGTTCTTACCGAACTGTGTCTATTAACGGTGTCATTTGGATGGCTGAAAATCTTGATTTTAAGGCTTCTGGTATTGACATTGGGCCGTCTGGATCTCCTGGAACTCCCGCTGCATGGTACTACGATAACAGTGAAAGTACCTATGGCGAAAATGGCAATAAGTACGGGTTGCTCTATAATTGGCATGCAGTAAAGCATCTTAACGACAACCGTGAACTGTTGATGAACGGCTGGCATGTCCCTACAACAGCAGAGTGGGATGCTTTAGCCAATGCCGTTGGAGGTACTGGAGTAGCAGGTTCGAAGCTTAAATCATCTACAGGATGGTCATCTGGTAACGGAACCGACGACTTCGGCTTTGCGGCCTTTCCTGCTGGCTACCGGTACTCGGGCTCCTTCTACAGTTTAGGCAGCAACGCGTACTTCTGGACGGCCACAGAGAACTCGTCCACCTACGCCGACAGCCGTAGCTTTGATACGGGCGCATCGATGGGCTCGCACAACGTCAGTAAGACTTACTTCGCCTTTTCTGTTCGTCTCGTCAAGGATTCCTAAGTGAGCCTAGGCCCTTTGGGGCCTAGAGCGAACGGGACCGGAGCGCCGCAAGGCGCACGGTCCTGAATTTAATTAAATTTGCCCCCCGGCTAAGCATCCAGAAGCAAGGCTGCGAAGCAGCCTTGCGAATTTTTTTATGAATACAGAAGACATCATAAAGTTTGAAAATAACGCCGGAAACGAACTCCATCTGTTTCGTGACAGACTGTTCTGGCAGGCTTGGGAACGTTCTGCGTTCCTTTTTTCAAAAATCTTTAGAAAATACCAGGTTCATCACAGATTCGTCCAAAAGGTCGCGCAGGACCTGGTGTGGCTCGGCTTCCCAAAGACCGTGCTCAAAGATGTCCAGATGACGGCGAAGCAGAAGGCCTTTTCTTATGAAGTATTGGACGATTCTCATATCGTAATAAAGGGAATACCAAATATTGACGGCTTCCAGGAATGGAAATCTGGCATATTGTCTTCGCCTACGGCAGACAAGAAAAAGCCTGTCACAAAAGATGCAAAAGACTCATCAAAGAAAGATGTAAAAACCGCTGAATTTTTGCTTTATAGGCTGGTTTTTGACTTTATCATTTATTCTTCAAAACTTGTCCCTAAAATCGACAGAGACTATAAATTCACCATCGGGGAACGGATAGTCAATGAGTTGGTGAACGTGGGAGAGTACATTTTTCTTTATATTAACCATAGAACGGCCATTGATTCGACCAGTGTGATAGATTCTTTATATCGAATACGGTTTGATTTTCGTCTTTTAAATGAACTTAAACAAGTAAGCATCGACCAATGGATGTTTGTAAACACTAAAATCGAGGAAATTTTGAAAACGATAATGCCAGAATCCATGAGTTTACGGACGCATGGAGCGAGCAAAGAGGAATCCAGTATTCTGCCCTCATCACCGGGTCTTCCTGGTGACGGGTTTACACCGCTTACAAGATCCAATGAAAGCCTCTTTTAAGCCTTATTAAATGAATACTCAGTCGTAAGGGCTTTGCGGCCTTTCCTGCTGGCAACCGGAACTCGGGCTCCTTCAACAATTTAGGCAGCAACGCGAACTTCTGGACGGCCACAGAGAACTCGTCCACCAACGCCTACAACCGTAACTTTGATACGGGCGCATCGATGAACTCGAACAACAACAATAAGACTAACAACGCCTTTTCTGTTCGTCTCGTCAAGGACTCCTCGGAGGGCACCATATCGGTGCCCTCTCTTTATCGTTTACTGTATAAATCCTATCGTTTAGCCCGCAAAAACAAGCGGAATACCAGAAGCCAGCTGAAATTCGAACTAGACCTAGAATCCAACCTATTAAGGCTTGCCCAGGAGCTCTATTCAAGAACTTACGAATTATCCCCGTCTGTATGCTTTATTAACGAATTACCCGTAAAAAGAGAGGTCGTTGCGGCTGATTTCCGCGACCGTGTAGTGCATCATTTGCTCTGCTCCTGGCTGTTTCCAATTTTCGAGAGACAGTTCATTTTTGACTCATACAGTTGCCGCAAGGGTAAAGGAACCTTTTTGGCATAAATCGTGCCCGTGGATTCTTGCGGGCGGCCAGCAACGACTTTCACAGAGATTGCTGGGCCCTCAAGCTTGATGTAAAAGGCTTCTTCATGAATATCAACAAAGACCTGCTTTACGGGTTTATTATGGATGGCCTTGAACGAGCCAAATGGAGCGATGTCCCTGATATTGACCTTTGCAAGTACCTTATTAAGAAGATTGTCTATGCAAAACCGCTAGATACGGCTATATTCCGTAGTCCACCCGAAGCCTGGGACAACCTTCCGCACGATAAATCGATGAAATATGCGGGCGACGAAAGAGGTCTACCTATAGGCAATCTTACTTCGCAGCTGTTCGGCAATATCTACATGAATAAACTGGACCATTTCGTCAAAAGAGTGCTGAAAATACGCTATTATGGCCGATACGTTGACGATATGGTCCTTGTCTCAGATGACAAAGAACGGCTGGTCGATGCCATTGACCGTATTCGAAAATTCTTGAAAAAAGAGCTTCTTTTGACCCTTCACCCGCATAAAATACAACTACAGCCAGCCGCCTTCGGTTTTGACTTCCTTGGCGTCCATATATTGCCCTATAGGGTATATCCTGGCACTAGGGTGCTCAAAAACTGCAAAAAGGCCGTTGTCAATCCAGACAACGACCAAGCTAAACAGGAGTCAAGAATCAATAGTTACGAAGGAATGTTTAAGCACTTGAACGGAACCAGTAAAATTCGTAAATTTATAGCCGATTCAAGGAAACCTCAATAACCGTTCAATCGGTTTTGCAATTCAATTAAATTTTGTCTCACGAAAAGCGGTTAGCGTTCTCACGACAACCGCGCCGTTATACTCGTCATATTCCAAGTAAGCATTCATCTCTTTTTCCACATCCGCAAACTGCGTGTAGAACTCGTCGTTCTTCGCCTTTTTAGCATTTGATAACAAAGCGTTTTTCGCCATCGGGCTTGCTCCTTGGAGCTTGCCCTTATTCGTGTGCAAACATTGACGCTTTAGATTCTCGCTGGAGTTTATCCCCACCTACGAGTGGGGGCGAGAATGTCGACGCTGCTGTCACACCATATAAAAAAGGCGTGAAGTTGAATGCACTTGTCTAGTCTAAGGCTCTCGACTGCCTGCAATCAAACAAGAACAAACAACTCACGCCCCAATCGGGCGACAGCACCGTCGGCATACGCCAGCAGTGCACGGCGAAGGAGGAACCGCCGCTGTCGAAATACACCCAAACGCACCATACCGGGTATAGCGCGTCAAAGCATATCTGCGTGAGCGTCCGTCTTATTCTCTGATTGCTTGAATTGTCGAGATTCTAGACTAGAGAATAAGAGCAAAAGCTCAAATTGCGAGCGTCGCAGAAACCGAGCTTGCTCGGAGTTTCTATGACCGAGCATGCAGAGCTTCTACAAAGCTCAAAAAAATGTCTATCGATAATATAGATTATTCGAAGAGGAAAGGAGAGGCCGCATCAGGTGCGGCACAACATTTGGGCGGGTGGGCGGGGGGAAGCCCGGGCGTTGCGAGCTGGCGTTTGAAGCCCGCTAGAAAGGGTAGTGAGCAACGGAGTGCGAACCAGGGGACAACTGCATAAGGCGAGTATCGCGACAAAAGTATGCAAGGCGAGAGAGCGCAAAAACTTGTTTTTGCATTATCGAGCCGCAGCGACGGACGTCATAGACGTCAAACCGCTAGCGGGCTGGCATGATCGAGCCGAGCAGTTGGGACTTTAGTCACACGCTTTCCCCTTTTTATATAGAAAGGACTGCATCGCTGCAGTCCTTTAAATGTTTTGGACCCTATCGCTTCGCTCCAGGGTGACACGTCGCCACATTACCACAGCAATGCAAACACCATTCCGGGGCGGAAGTACTTGCCGGCGGTGTACTTTAGAGCCGTGCTGTGGAGCAGCATGAACAGAGCGCTCGCTTCAACCTTGTTGGCCTTCGCGATGCTGCCGAATGCCTTCGTAAAGGCGGGCAGGTTGCGCGGGAGCTTCGGGCTGATGCGGCTGTCGGCAAGGAGGGCGCCCTTCTTCAGGAGGCCTTTGTGCAGGGTGTCGGCGGCGGTAGCGCTAAGGCCGAAGGCCTTCACGAGTGCTTCCGGGTGCAGGCGGCAGGAGCCGTTGAATCCTTCCGGTGCGGCGAACGGGATGCGGGCTTCTTCGTAGAGGTTACGGATCATGGAATCGCCCATGTCGGCAGCCTGACTCACAAGGCCGTGGTGCATCATGGCGCACATGATGCTGTACTGAATACCGATCCACACGTCGTGGGCCTGGAAGTTGAATTCGTCGAGCGGAGAACCGTCCTTACGGACAAGGTTAGCGGCGCCGATGAGCGGGCTGTTGGCCTTGTAGTTGGTGTTGTAGACGCGGAGCAGGTTCGCCTTGGCCTTCTTGCTGTCGCAAATCGGCTTAAGGTCCAAAAGACGCAGGTAAGTGTCGGCGAGCATCGTATCGGCGAAAACATCGTCGCAGTCGTTGCTGATTTTTGCGTTCCAAGAAGCGGTAAAGGCTTCCTTGCACTGGGCGGTGAGCCATGCCTTCTTGAGGCCGCGGAGTTCATTCTTGGAAAGTTCCACGTCGCTCGGAATGTCGCCGGAGTTGAGCCATTCGTTGATGGTCTTGAGGGCTGCCTTCACGTTGGTGCCGTCGATGACGAGCGTTTCCTTGATGGCGTCGGCGAGTTGCGGGAGCTTGTCGGCCACAACGTCCTTCGCTTCCATCGGGGTCACGAAGAAGTGGTAGTAGCCTTCGGCTTCGTCCCACAATGCTTCGTCGAATTCCTTGTTGGCGGCGTCGGCCTTGGCGTTCCAAGTGTCGGCCTGCTGCTTGTCGCCGAGGATTTCGGCAATCTTGGCGGCTGCGCGGAGGCCTGCAATCCAGAGGCTACCGCAGTACACGGAAATGCCGTGGCTGGAGAGGTTGTCGAACGTGTCGTCGGTACCGTGGGTGAGCGGGAAGTTTTCGCCTTCGTTCACCATCTTTTCGAGGTACTGCATGGCGGCGTAAACGGCTTCCTTGCAATCCTGCAAGTTCTGCTTGTCCTGCGTCTTCACGTAATGACGGAGAACCATTAGCACATACTTCGGAGCGAGATCCTTCCATTCCTTCACGTTGTGCCAGTCGTAGGCATCGGGTTCAGCGTCGAAGGGGCTTCCGAGGTCGTGAATCACGGCGCCACGCACGGCGCGCGGACCTTCAAGTTTCGGATCCGGAAGGTCGGCGAACGGGTGGTTCACATATTCGTGGTGGCGGCGACGGTTGTTGTTCACGGCGAGAATCGCATCACCGAAGCGCTTCATCACCACGCCGTCGAGGCGCGGCATCAGGGCCATCAGGCTGAAACTGCCGTAGAAGTAAACGTCGAGGGAGTTGAAGAACGGATAGTCGGCGCATTCGCGGACGAGGAAGCGGTCGTCCTTGTCCCACACGGTGGCTTCGGCGAGGAAGCTGAGCGTGTTGATGGCGAGGCTCTTGAATTCGTCCTGCTTGGCAGCCGTCTTGTAAAGCTTGGCCACGGCCTTCTTCGGAACGAGAGCTTCGAATGCCTTGAGGCGAGCGTCCATGTTCTTGTCGGCGGCGAGGGCTTCTTCGAGGATAGCGCCCACGCGGCCATAAGCTTCGGGGAAGAATGCGGTGTACTTCTTGGCGGAAGTAAGCTTGTTCAGCTTGATTTCGGGGAAGTCAAGCACCAGGTTGAACTGGAAAGACACCTTCTGCTTCGGCTTGAGAACTGCGGTAACGGCAACAGCACCGGCCATCGTTTCGCGGCCGCTGTAAACGTTCTTGACCCAGGCTTCGCAAACGCGACCGCTACGGAGAGCGCCCTTCAGCACGGAGGCGGCGTCATCCTGGTAGAACATCGGCTTCACGGAAACGTTCAGGTTGTCCTTCTTGTTCCAGGCGACAGATACGCCCATGCAGCCGTTGAAGTCGCTTTCGGCGAGCGGCTTTTCGTTGTAAAATTCGAGACCGCGGACTTCGCGACCGTCCTTGGCCTGCTTGCTGAACTTTACGCCCTTCGGGAAGCGTGCGGACGGAACGAGCACGAAGCTGGAGTCCTGAACGCCCTGGCGGTCCTTCTTGGCCATGTAACCGGCGATGCAGTCCTGCACCTGCACAATCGTGACTTCGCGGGTTTCCTTGGTGGTATTTTCGAGGGTGAACACGGTCGCGTTCACCGGGAGGCTGGAGAGGCGTTCGTCACCCGGTGTCACGTAGCTGGACTGGGTCTTCACAATCTGCACGCCCTTGCCTTCGTACTTGGTTTCGCTCACGGGGTAGAGGGCGGCGTACTGCATCTTGGCGGCATCGTAACCGGCCTGTCCCAGGAATTCACTGTCGTTTGCCCAAGCGGCGGTGAGTGCGCCCTGACGCACAGCCTTTTCGCCCACGACACCGTTGAAGAAGTCGATGACGGCGCTGCGGTTGAGTTCTGCACCGGCCTTGTTCAAAAGGGCTGCGGTGCGGTCGCTCCATTCGATGTGCCAGCGTTCAAACGCGGCCTTGTTGTTCTTGAAGAAATCCTTTTCGGCGATGGCCTTGTTGAGCTTGGCCTCGGCCTTCTTCTGGTTTGCAAGTTCTGCGGCGCTGAAGAGGGCTTCGCCCTTCGCGTCCACGAGCGGGTACTTGGCGAGCATCTGCGTGAAGCCGGCGAAGTCACCGATTTCAAGCGCTGCCTTCGCGTCAATCACGGATTCGCGGAAGAAGAAGTTGTTAAAACGGAGGTCGGAGGGCTTTTCGGTGCGGACCTGCACGCCCGGCATCACGTTCATCACGGGAGTGGTGCCCGCAGGCGTTGCGGTGAATGTCGAGCCGATACCGCCGACAGCAATACCCGTGGTAGAGGGGGTCGTAGAAAGCGGGGTGTACCAGGGCTGGATAAATTCCACGGCGAGGCCCGGGGTCATCAGCTTCTGGACGGAACCGGCCTGTTTTGCGCCGGCAAGGTATTCTTTAATGCTCATAGTAGGTTCCATGAATTAAGGTTTATTTCCGGGGTAAAAAATTACAAATTGTAAGGCGGTTGCGCTTGCTGGAAAACAAAAAAGTGTTTACAAAACGGAACTCGGGCAAAAAAAGTATTATCTTTTAAATCATGAACAAGTTGATGTCTTACCTGCTCCCTGGCGTTTTCCTCATTGTGGCTTTTGCACTCGTCAAGACCTTCCTTCTTCCGCCCTCGGTGACGGTGCAGGAATGGTTCGTGTACCTGACAGCCGCGGTGACTGTGCTCTGCGTTATGGTGCCCTGCATTATATACTACTTGCGCACTCCGCCAGGCATTGACCACAAGTAACTTTTGCTATCTTTGGCGCCATGTTTAAAATTGGCGTGATGGCTTCCGGTGGCGGAAGCAACTTTAAAGCAATTATTGACCGCATTGGGGAGGGGGACCTCGAGGCTCAGTGCAAGTTTTTGATTACGAATAACGGAACGTGTGGCGCTGTTTCGCATGCTGAAGAATTCGGAATACCTGTTTATCATATTTCGGGGAAAACCCATCCGGTCGTTGCGGACTATGAAACTGCGATGATGGATGTGCTCAACAAGTACGATGTAGACCTGCTTATACTGGCTGGTTACATGAAGGCTTTGCCCGCATGTATGATTCACCGTATGCCCGACCGTATTTTGAATATTCATCCGTCGCTCTTGCCCAAATATGGGGGCAAGGGGTTCTGGGGAATCCACGTGCATGAGGCCGTGATTGCTGCTCACGAGAAGGAATCGGGCCCGACGGTGCACCTAGTGAGCGAGGAAATCGACCAGGGGCGTATTCTTGCGCAGGTGAAGGTGCCCGTGCTGGAAGGCGATACGCCGGAAGTGCTTGCCGCCCGCGTGCTCGAGCAGGAACACAATCTTTATTGGAAAACTATCCGCGACTATGCTGCGGAACTCAGGTCCTAGAACAATGAAATTCAAACTGCCTGCATTCCTAGAAAATGTATCCACGCCGGTAGAAGGCGAGGTGGCCATGCGTAAGTATGCTTGCAGTGATGCTGGTGTGGGCAATTCGCTCTCGCTAGATTTGTTTGCGGCTGAAATGGCCCCGCATGCCGATATCCTGGTGGGTGTCGACGAGGTGGGGCGAGGCCCGCTTGCCGGCCCCGTGGTGGCGTGTGCCGCCGTCTTGAAGGCCCCGGATATCATGCCTGCGCTGAACGACTCGAAGAAACTCACGCGCAAAAAACGCGAGGAAATGTTCGAAGGCGTGAAGGAGGCGTGCGCCTGCTATGCCATTGCGAGTGCCTCTGTCGAAGAAATCGACAAGATGAACATCCTGGAGGCGGATTTCCTTGCCATGCGCCGCGCCTTGCAGGCGCTTGGCTTGCCGGGAATATCGGAATCTGCACCCGAAATCCCCATAGAAGTGAAGGGCTCGTTTGCGGAATTGGCCCCTGTCGGTCGTGCGCCGCAGGTGTTCATCGCCGTGGACGGAAACTTGAAGATACGCGGCGTTCCCGAGAATATCCAGATGCCAGTCGTGAAGGGGGATGGGCACATCGCGAGCATTTCTGCGGCGTCCATTTTGGCGAAGGTTTTCCGTGACCGCTTTATGGACAAACTAGCAGAAACTTATCCGGCATATGGCTTTGAGAAAAATGCGGGCTACGGCTCCAAAACACATCTCGACGCCATTCGTAAATTCGGGTTTACACCGATGCACCGCAGGAGCTTCCACGTCAAGGAACTGGAAGGCTAAAACCGCGCTCTTGCTGGTTTTGTACAAAAAAACACCATTAACTTGGCTTAAAAGATTTTTTTTTGCTACATTGGGTTCGGGGCGGTCGTTCCCGCCTAGAGTGTTTTTTCGAGGAGGATCCTTTGAATAATTCCATACCTCTTGTACAGATGGTACTTCAGTCCGATATTGCGACGATTGTCGTGTTGTGCATTCTTGCCATCATGTCGCTGGGTTCCTGGGGAATCATCATCGTGAAGTTCTTCACTTACCGCAGGAGCAAGCATGCAAACGCTGAATTCTTCCGCAAGTTCAGCACGGTGACCCAGTTCGTGCAGCTGCAGGGCCTTTGCGAAACTGCCGAAGACAGTGCTCTGCGCCGCCTGACTGCCGAAGTGCTGAAGGAAGCCTCCAAGTTCAGTAACTTCGTGAGTTACGACTCCATCCAGCACCGCGCCTCGCTCCTGGAAGACACCATCCAGCGCTCCATCGAAGGCCTGCGCCTTACCGAAGACCGCTACCTGAGCTTCCTTGCCACGAGTTCTAACCTTGCCCCGTTCTTCGGCCTTCTGGGTACGGTCTGGGGCATCATGATTGCGTTTTTCCAGATAGGCCAGCACGGCTCTGCCGACCTCTCCGTTGTCGCTCCTGGTATCGCCATGGCGCTTATCACCACGGTGGGTGGCCTTGTGGTCGCTATCCCGGCTTCTGCGGGCTATAACTACTTTACGAGCTGCAACGGCCAGAACGAGATTTCGTACTTCAACTTCGGTTCGCAGGTGTTGAGCCTCTTCAAGCGCGGTGACCTGCTTGCTCTTGAAGAAGTTGCTGGCTAGGAGGCCTAGGTGAAGCGTAGCCGCGGAAAAGAACTTAAGCAGGAGATGAACCTCACGAACATGATCGACATCGTGTTCTCGATCCTTATCGTGTTCATCATTTCTGCGCCGCTCATGAGCCAGGGCGTCAAGGTCGATCTGCCGAAGGCCGAAGCCCCGACCATGGAACAGGAAAAACTTCTGAAGGTGTCTATCACCAAGAACGAGGAAATCTACATCGCCGACATGCAGGTGGATTTTGACGGCTTCAATACGGTGTTCAAGTCTCTCTGGAATGGTGAGATGGCCGTTGTCATCAATGCTGACGAAGCCGTGAACTACGGGCTTGTGATGAAGGTCGTGACCAAGGTGCAAAAGCTCGGGGTCACCAAACTCGGCTTCCTGACCTTGAACCCCAAGGAAAAACCGGGTAAATGAGCAAGGAAGAAGAAAGGATAAAGTACTTCAGCTCGGACGTGGATTCCACGCTCGTGAAGATAATCGTTGTTGCGGTTGTCTTCCATTTTCTGGTTGTCGCGTTCTTTATCGGACTCCATTACGTGAACCTGAAGCCCGAACCGGAACCGATTCCTGTGTTTGAAATGGTCCAGGTGTCGCAGCCGGCTCCACCAAAGCCCGTGCGCCCGAAGCCGCCTGAGCCGCCCAAGCCCAAGGAACCGCCTAAGCCCAAGGTGAACAAGGAATTGCCGCCCGAAATAAAGCCGGAACCGGAGGAAAAGCCCGAGGAAGTGCACGAGGAAGTGCCGCCCGAGCCGGAACCCGAACCCGAACCGGAACCGGAGGAAGATTTTGATGTGGATGATCTGGATTTGCCACGTGCGGTGGAAGCATCTAGCTTGAACCCGGTGGGGTCGGTCGACATGGACCCGCTGATGCAGGTCTATCTTGAACAGTTGAAAAAGATTATCATGAGCAATTTCAAGCCGCCCAAGGACTTGAAGGTGGGCCGTGATGCGAAGACGACTGTCCAGTTCCAGGTGGACCGCTTTGGCGGGATTACGGCGGTTATCTTGAAGCGCTCGTCGGGCAACAAGGCGTGGGACCACCTGTCGGTGCGTGCCGTGCAGATTTCGAAGGTTCCGGAACTTCCGCCGAATTACCGCGCGCCGAGCCTGGTACTGCATTTCAACTTTACGCCCAATTAGGATTTGATGATGAACTTTTCGAACGAGGTTTGCAAGGAAATGAAGCATAGGTATTCGCTGGTAGGCGTCTTGGCTTTCTTCTTTCTTCTTTTTGCCCCGGTTGCAAGTTTTGCGGCCATCGATACGATCGCGGTCGATGTGGGAATCTCTGTTTTCAAGACCATTCCTATTGGTATAGTGCCTTTCGAGGAGAAGGGCTCGATTGACTGGGTCGAGGAACAGCCGCACAAGATTCTTACGCGCGATGCGAACCTTTCGGGGCGCTTCGATGTCGTGGCTTCCCAGAAGTTTGACCTTGCGAAGTTCAGCCGCGAACATGCGGACTATTACATGACGGGCAAGGTGGAAAATGCCGGTGCGGGTAAACTCCGCGTGCAGTGCTTCTTGTATGTCTCAAAGACGAAGACTCTCCGCTTGGGCGAAAGCTACACTATCCCGCAGAAGGACTTGCGCCGTGCGGTTCATGAGTTTTTTGACAAGGCGACGCTTGTTGTGTGTGGTGAACGCGGCGTGGCGAGTACAAAGCTTGCCTATGTTTCCAAGATTGACGGTGTAAAGCAGGTTGTGGTGTCGGACTATGACGGATTCCACCGCAGCCAGGTGACGCGCGATTCGACCATCAGCATGATGCCTGTGTGGAAGCGCGGAAACAAGGGCCTGGTGTACGTGAATTTCAAGACGCACAGGCCGCGTCTTTACGAGAAGAATTTTGGCGGCACGGAACGCCCGCTGTTTACCCAGTTTGACCAGACCTACAGCCCTGCAGTAAATCCGGTTACGGGCGAACTGCTGTTCTCTTCGACGGTCGATGGCAAGACGGACCTTTATGTGGGGAACACCGAAACGGGGAAGGCTCGCAAGTTTGCCTACCTGAAGAGCAACCAGACGAGCCCCGCATGGAGCCCGCGTGCGGCCGAAGTTCTGTTTACGAGCGACCGTGGTGGCAGCCCGCAGATTTTCGTGATGGGCAGCGATGGGAGCGACCTGCGCCGTGTAACTTTCATGGGCCGTTACAACGAACGTGCCAGCTGGTCTCCGGAAGGTGACCGCATTGTCTATACCTCGATGGATAACGGCAAGATGAATATTTACACCTGCGCGCTTGACGGGAGCGACATCGTGCAGCTCACCAATAACGCAGGTAACAACGAGCATCCGACCTGGTCTCCCGATGGCAAACTGATTGCCTTCTCGAGTAACAGGAGCGGGACATACCAAATCTACATCATGAGAAAGGACGGGGCAAACGTGACCCGCATTACCAATTCCGGCGAGAACACTGCGCCGACTTGGTCGTTCTTTAACGAAGAAATTAACACAAAAAAGGAAGGTAACAAATGAAGTTATACGCAAAGATCGCCATGATTTCTTGTGTTGCGGGCCTCGCTCTTGTGGCTTGCTCCAAGAACAATCCGCCCGAGACGAACCCGCAGCCCGCTCCGGCTCCTGCCGCCGCAGCCCCTGCACCGGCTCCTGCCGCAGCAGCGCCTGCTCCTGCGGTGAACGAGGATTCGCTCGCTGCCGAACGTGCTCGCCTCGAGGCCGAACGCCTTGAAGCCGAACGTGCCCGCCTCGAAGCTCTTATTAACCAGATTATGAGCGAAGACGTGTACTTCGATTTCGACCGTTCGGAACTGACCGAAAAGGCTAAGGAACTCCTTGCCCAGGTGGGCGAACTCCTCCTCAAGGAACAGCGCTTCACCATCACTATCGAAGGCCATACGGATGCCCGCGGTACCGAAGACTACAACTTCACTCTCGGTGCAAAGCGCGCCATGAAGGTGAAGGAATTCCTGAATGCCTACGGTATTGAAGGCAAGCGCATGGAATCTGTCAGCTACGGTAAGGAAGCTCCGAAGGCTCAGGGTGAAACCGAAGAGGCTTACTCCCAGAACCGTCGCGCAAATTTCCGCGTGAACATCCAGCAGTAATTTTTTAGAACTTAGTCGGTAGTCATTGTTCTTGACTAATAACTAACAACTATTAACTTACGTTAATTATGAAAAAACTTGCTATAGCTATTGTTACGGTTGCATTTGCCTTGGTCGGATGCTCCCAGATGACGATTCTCCGTACCGAAGAGATGAGAAACGTCGGTACGGACGTGCAGGTTGCTGTCCTCAGCAATCTTGATTCCGCCATGCGTAAACTCAGAACGGATAACAAGAATCTCCGGAAGCGTGTCGATTCCCTCAGGGCGGAACTGGATGCGTCTGCCTTGGCACAAAAGCGTATGATGGCTGAAATCACTACGCTTTCGCGCCGTGTGAGCGATGAATCCGAAAGGAATGATTCCAGACAGGAAGAAATCATCTACCGCTTGGATATGCTGCTTGGTAAGAGTGACAAGATCCTTGCGAAGAAGGTGGTGGTGAGCGGTGCTCCTCAGGCGCCGATGTCGCTGGATAGCCTGGAACGTGAAGCTGAAAAACTGGTGGAAGCCGAAGCGACTTTCAATACGGCGCGTTCCGATTTCCATAGCGGTGAGTACAAGCTTGCCTTCAAGGGATTCAAGCAGGTTTACGAACAAATGAAGACCGGCGAACTGGCCGAAAATTCGCTCTACTGGATGGGCCTCTGCTTGATAGAGGTGAACCAACTGGACAAGGCGAAGAAAATCTTTACGAACCTGTCGGAAACCTTCCCCGACGGTGCAAAGGCCTGTCCTTCGCTGTTTAAACTGGCTAATCTCTATGGCGAGGGTTGCGATATCCAGTCGCAGAAACAGTACCTTCAGAAGATACTCTCGAAGAAGTCCTGCGAAAAGACGGGCGAGTTCGAGCAGTCTGCTGAAATCCTGCAGGAAATCCTTGAAAAGGAAGAAAAGGCGGCTGCCGGTGAGCAGGTCGAGGCGTGTGTCCCCGTTGTACGCGAGCCGGTCGAATCATCGGCTGCGAAACCTGCCGCTAAGTAGAAAAAGCGAGACAATAAAAAAAGTCCGACGGTATTCCGCCGGATTTTTTTGTTTAGTCTTTGCGGGCAATGGCCGTGCGCAGAGATTAGCGTTGCTTACGGTTCGTCGGCGTCGATGACGACGCGCTGTACTTCTGCACCGAGTTTCGCCATCTTGGCCTCGAAATCCTCGTAACCGCGGTCGAGGTGGTAGATGCGGCTGATCTTGGTTTCGCCTTCGGCGATGAGCGCAGCGAGTACGAGCGCAGCACTTGCGCGCAGATCGGAACCCATCACTTCGGCGCCTTCGAGCGGAAGCCCGCCCTTGATGGTCGCCGTGTTCCCGCTGAGCGTGATGTTGGCGCCCAGGCGCTCCATTTCGGCCACGTGCTTGAAGCGGTCGTTATAGACGGTGTCCTGGATGACACTGTTGCCCGGTACGGAAAGCAGGGTTGCCATGAGGGGAGCCTGCATGTCGGTGGGGTAGCCCGGGAAGGGAAGCGTCTGGATGGTGATGGGCTTGAGTTCTTGCCCGCGGGCATCGACTTCGGCCCAGTCCGGCCCGACAGTCACCTTGCAGTTCATGTCGCGGAAGGCATCAAGCGTAGAGGCGATGTGCTCGGGAATGATCTTGTTGACCTTCACGCGGCCACGCGTAATGGCGGCGCCACAAAGGAATGTGCCTGCCTCGATGCGATCGGGAATGGTGACGCCATTACCAGGGCGTAGGGCTTCTACGCCCTGCACCGTCAAGGTGCGCGTGCCGCGGCCCTGAATCTTGGCGCCCATCGAGACGAGAAAATCCACCAGGTTATCGATTTCGGGTTCGAGAGCCGCGTTCTGCAGCACGCTGGTCCCCTTGGCGAGCGTAGCCGCCATAAGCACGTTCACCGTGGCGCCAACGCTCGAAATCGGGAAATGGAATGTCCCGCCGGGGAGCCTTCCGTCGCAGGTGGCTTCCACGTAACCGCGGGTAAGGGTAATCTTGGCACCGAGCGCCTCGAGCCCCTTCAGGTGCAAGTCTACAGGGCGCGGGCCCCAGGCGCATCCGCCGGGGAGCGAGACGCGGCAGCGGCCGAAGCGGGCGACGAGAGGGCCTAGCACGTAAAAGCTTGCGCGCATGGTCTTCACGAGTTCGTAGGGCGCTTCCAGGTGGTCGGCACCGCGGGTGTCAATCCTTAGGCAATGAGCTTCTCCGCTGATGCGGCAACCAATGACGCGCAACACGTCGCTCATCGTCTTCATGTCCTTCAGGTGAGGGACGTTTGTTATTTCGGAGACTCCGTCGGCGAGGAGGGCTGCTGCCATCACGGCAAGCACGGCGTTCTTCGCACCGGAAATTTCTACTTCCCCGTCCAGGGGCTTCTTGACTTGCGGAACGATAAACTGGTACATAATTTATTCGGTATGGAGTGCGTTATTTGGCTTCTTTGTTCTTTTTGGATTTCTCCGGTGCTTCGTATACGACGAAGGTTCGGGCAATCCAGTCATGCAGGGCACGGCGCTTGGGGTCGACGCAGACAACTAGGTAACCGAGCCCGTAGAGAATTAGGGTGAACTGTGTAATGATGCTGCAAAGGTAGCGCGCAATCGAGGCTCCCCAGGTAAGCTTGTTTCCTTCCACTGTCTCTACGTGGATGTGGAGGAGCATCTTGCCGGGTGTTGCTGAAAATACGGCATGGAAAACAATGAAGTATATGGCCTGTATTACACTCCAGATGCTCAGCAGCGAACCCATTCCGGGGGCTTCCATTAGCTTGTTCATCGATTCTGCCGACATCGGGTCTTGAAGGTAGGTGCCTGTCGCCTGCTGGATTGCATCTAGGTCGTAAATTCCCGCCTGAGTGAGAACAAAAAGTACGATTCCGCCGATAATTCCTAGGATGAAGTTGTCTGTAATGAAGGCTAGGGCACGGATAAGGAAGCCTGCAAACATCTTTTTCTGCTTGTTGGCCTCAATCATCTCCTCGAGCGCCTTGATGGTGCTTTCGAGGATTTCTTCTTGTTCGGGTTGGATACCGAAGGAGTCCTTCTCGAGTTTCTCGCTAGCTTCTTTCCATGAAATCCAGTTCTCCATGCCGCTATGCCAGACTAGGGTTTCGTCGATGATTTTACCCTGCTTGACAAAGTCGCGGATTTCTTCGATGGAATAGGGACCTTGCCTCCGCTCTCCATCGGTAATGCTTTCGTCAATAAAGAACCACTTCATACGTGAGTCAAAGATAGAAAAAAAGGCCCTGTCTTGCTGTTTTTTACTAAATTTGGAGGCATGAAAATGTATAAGCCGGGGCAACGTTTCGTTAGCCAGTCAGAGCCGGAATTGGGTCTTGGAGTTGTTTCCGAGGTTCAGGGCCGTACAGTCAAGTTTTTATTTCCGCTTGTGGGGGAGGTGCGTCTTTACCGCACGGATAACGCTCCAGTCGACAGGTTCATTTTACAGCCGGGCGAGACCGTCAAGAACGACAAGGGCGTATCTTTCGCTGTAGAAAGCCTCCGCGAGGTAGATGACTTGGTTGTCTACGTAGGCCGTGGTGGTCGCGAAATGAAGGAAGCCGACCTTACTGCAAAACAGATGGCTAGGCCTTCCGACTTGTTCCGTGCCCTGACGAGTATCGGCAAGGCCCAGAAACCCGATAGCGCTCCGACAGCGAATGCCGCAGATGTTTCTTCGAAGGCTTTTGAACGTCGCCGCCGTGCCATGGAACTTTCGTGCATGTGGAAGTCTTCGCCTGTGCGAGGCATGATTGGCCCTCGTGTGAGCATGATTCCGCACCAGTATTACCTGTGCCACCGTGCCTGTAGCGAATCTACGCTCCCGCGCCTTATGCTGAGTGATGAAGTCGGCCTCGGAAAGACTATCGAGGCGGGCATGATCTGGCATGCGCTGAGTATGCGCGGCCGTGTTTCCCGTACGCTCATTATTGTGCCCGAGACGCTCAAGCACCAGTGGATGGTCGAAATGAAGCGCCGGTTCAACCAGCTCTTTACGCTTGTGGACGAAGGCTTTATCCGTGGTCTTTTTGTTGGCGTCGGGAAGGATGAAGAAAAGCCCAATCCGTTCTTGCAGAGCAACAATATCATTGTGGCGATAGACTTCCTCATGGGGCAGCCTGCCCTTATCGAAGACTTGCTCAAGACGAACTGGGACATGACGATTATTGACGAGGCGCACCACCTCGTTTGCGAAGACGGTTTTACGAGCCATGAGTACATGCTCGCGAATGCTGTGCTTGCACGTTCCAAGGGCGTATTGCTCCTGACGGGTACTCCGCTCCAGCTGCATCCCGAAAGCCAGTTCAATCGTTTGAAAATGCTCGATCCGGTGCGCTTTGCCGACTACAACGCCTTTATCAAGGAGCAGGAAGAATACCGCAAACTGGTGAACGACCTCTCCAAGCTCCCGACCGACCCGAATCACCGGATGAGCTGGGAAGACCTGTACGACAGCGTCCCGAAGAATTCGAAGATCCGCCCCTGGCTGGAACAGGAAAACTCGAAGTCCATGACTGCGGGTGAATGGATTCGCCGTATTGTGGACGGCATGGGTACGGGTTCCGTGGTATTCCGCAATACGCGTAAGGGTGTGGGCGGATTTCCGAAACGCAAACTCGACGAGATTTGCCTGGAACCGAACCCGAAATACCGCGAGATGGTGGAGGCTGCTGCCGAAAACGATCTGGACGCCTCTACGGACATCCAGGAGAACGGCCTGCTTTGCACGCGCTATTCCGACGGCTGGGAACTCGACGAACGCATCGTGTGGCTCAAGGATTTCTTGAAGAAGCACCAGAAAGACAAGATTCTCCTGATTTGCGAATCTATAGAAGTCGTGCTTGCGCTGGAAACAATCCTCACCGATTACTTGGGCGAGGGCGCGTTCTCGATGTTCCACGAAGAAATGACCATCATGGCCCGCGACAAGGCTGCGGCAAACTTCAGCAAGCCGAACGGGGCGAACTTGCTTATCGCCTCCGAAATCGGTTCCGAAGGCCGCAACTTCCAGTTCTCGCACCATCTGGTGCTGTTTGACCTCCCGCTTGATGCGGCGCTTGTGGAACAGCGCATTGGGCGACTGGACCGCATTGGCCAGACCGAAGATATCATCGTGCATGTGCCTTATGTGAAAGGCTCCGGGCAAGAAGTCATGTTCCGTTGGTACAACGACGGCCTGAATGCTTTTGGTGCGCCCCTGATGAGTGGAGGCGAACTTTTCCTCAAGTACACGGACAGCCTGATTGAGGCCCTTGCCGACCCGAGACATGGCCTTGAGAACTTTGTCGAAAGTATTATTCCGCAGGTGCGTAAGGATTGCGAAACGATGCGCAAAAACATCGAGAAGGGGCGCGACCGCTTGCTGGAATACAATTCTCGCAACCCCGAGAAGGCAAAAGAAATTACCGACGAAATCCTTCGCATCGATGCACAGACGGAATTGAAGGACTTGCTCCTGGAGTCCCTGCATGCGCGCGGTCTTGACGTGGATGCGAGCGCGATTGCCGGCTGTTGCGTGATTACGCAGGGCCCGCAGATCGAAGAAGGCTCTATTGCCGGCATGCCGAGCCGCGGGCTTGTCGCTGCGCAGAACGAGGAGGACGAGCAGGGTTCCGACAATATCTGCCTTACGGCGACATTCGACCGCGATGTGGCGATGGTTCACGACGAGGTAGATTTCCTGAGCCTTGAACACCCGCTGGCGCAAGGCATGATAGACTTTGAAACGGGCGTAAACCACGGAAATGTTGCCTGTTGTATTTGGCCGAATTCAGGCCTGCGCGGGCTTATGATGCAGTACGACTTCGTGGTGGAACTGCCCGTGCCCGAGGAATGGGGCGTTTCCGATATCGTGGGCCCGCGCTATGTGTGCGCGCTTGTCGATGCCACGGGCACGGACCAGTCCGAGCATCTTGAGGCATTGTCTAAGGCCGAGCTTCGCGACGTGAACGTGCCGCAGGGCAACAAGGCCGTCGATGCGACACTGCGTTACTTCGCGAAGGAAGGCCTTGCGCTTGCGAAGAAGGCGGTAAGTGGCTTTGCCAAGGAATATGCCGATAAGGCTGCAAACGCAGTCGAGGCCCGCACTGAGCAGGAATATCAGCGCATGAACCACTTGCTTACCATGCGAGGCAAGGCGGCGGGCAGCGCCGAACTCAAGCAGCTCCGCAAGAACGTCGGTGACCGCAAGAAGATTGTTGCAAACCCGCAGCTCCGTCTCGATGCGATCCGTTTGCTTGTTTGTAGATAATTTTATACTTAATTTTTTTTGCTTTAAGTAGCAAAAAAAATTATTTTAAAAATGGTGTGGAAAAGGGGGAGGGTATGAAACAGGTATTCGCTTTTGTCGTTTTTCTCGCTGTTTCGGCGTGGTCCAGCGTAAACCTTATTTGGACGGAGTTCCAGTTCGAAAAAGGGTATTTGGAAGTAGACACTGCAAAGATTTGCAATGTGGATACGTCCTATATCAACTGCTCGCAGGACAGAGGTCTTGCGTACTATTCTACGATGGATACCACTTTCGCTGTTCTTTTCAATCCGTTAATCACAAGGGCGCAGATTTTTAAATACTTGAACGCGGACGAACAAAGAGACGCCGCTGCGGGATATGATTTCAAGATAACGGCCGTTCTGCGCTATGAGTTTATGAAGTGGCAGGAGTGGGGTATTATCAAGATGACAAAGGATAGTGCCCAACGTTTGCTGGACCGTATCTTGCCTGAATCGAGAGATATTCAGGGACGTAAAATTATCCATAAAAAGGTTTGCGACGAGGAAATGCAATCGGCATGCCGAGGGGAAATCCTTTGGGGTGGGAGCGGTTCACCGGATTTTTCTGAAGATGACGTTGCCCGTCTCCCTCAAAAAAAGATTCTTGCAGACACGTCAGCATCGGTGGGGAATTCATCGGAAACTGCCGCGGATACTTCCGAGAAACCTTTGCGGATTTTTGAACCGGCGACTTTTATGACGCCGTCCGTTGTGCCGGGGATGCGGTATCGCGTATTTGACTTGAACGGAGTCTATCTCTACGATGGTACTTGGCAAGGGAACTTCAAGGCGCAGGGTAAACCGGTAATCGTCCGGTTTGAAAATGGTCTAACGGCTGTTTTCCGCTAGTTTTTCCTCGTCAACTTTTTTTGTTGCGCTGATACATTCTATTTTTTAGTTGTATGAGTGAACTTCGTAAGAATATTTTAGATGAGTCCCGCCGTATCGTGGTGAAAATCGGGTCCCGTATTTTGGTGGATTCCGAGAAGGGCGGTGTACGTACCCGCTATATCCAGAAACTTGCCGATTCCGTCGCCCGACTCATGGAAGCGGGCAAGGAAGTCGTGATTGTGACGAGCGGTGCCGTGGGCACCGGCATGAGCCAGTTGGGCTACAAGGAAAAGCCGACGGTGCTTGCCGAAAAGCAGGCCTGCGCCGCCGTGGGGCAGATCGACCTCATGTACGCCTACCGTGAAATGTTCCGCTGGGTACAGCTTTCGGTTGGCCAGATTCTCCTTTCTGCCGATGACTTCCGCGACCGCACCCGCTACAAGAATTTGCAGAACACCATTAAGGCGATGCTCGCCCGTAAGATTGTTCCGATTATCAACGAGAACGACTCTCTCGCCGTCGCCGAAATCAAGGTGGGCGACAACGACAAGCTTTCGAGCGACGTGGCTCTGTTCCTCGATGCAGACTTGCTTCTGATTTTCACGGACGAAGACGGCCTCTTCGACGACAACCCGAAGAAGAACCCGAATGCCCGACTGTTGCGCTTTGTGCCCGAGATTACGCCTGCCGTTCTGGCCCTTGCCGGCAAGCCCGGCGAGACGGGTTCTGCCGTGAGTACCGGCGGTATGCGCAGCAAGCTTGAAGCCATCCGCAACGTGACGAGGAGCGGCTGCAACGCTTTCCTCGCGAGCGGCATGAAGGTGCTGCCGCACCAGGTGCTTTTCGAAAATGCGCAGGGAACGCTCTTTGTGGGCTCCAAGAAAAAGCTCAACAGCCGCCAGCGCTGGCTCAGCTTTATCACGACTCCGCGCGGGGCTGTGGTGGTAGACGAAGGTGGTGTGAAGGCGTTGCGCGAAAAGCACTCGAGCCTGTTGCCCGTGGGCGTGTGCGCTGTGAAGAAGCATTTCGACAAGGGCGACCTGATTGAGGTCCTGAGCCCGTCGGGTGATGCGGTCGCACGTGGTGTTGCTGGCTTCGACAGCGAGACCCTGAAACTCGTTCTCCGCAAGAAAACGGCTCAGGTCCACGAGATCTTGGGCAAAGATGTGCCTGACGAACTTGTTCACAAGAACGACCTGGTTGTTTTTTAACTTGTCTTTTATATATTTAAAACTATGAAGTTCATCCGATTTCCAAAGACTGTTATTGCGACAATCGTACTTGCCGCGTCGACCGTTTTTGCCGACCCGGTCGATGTCGAAACAATCGCGCGTGGCGGCTTCTGGATGCGTGACAACCATCTCCGCGATGTCGGGGAAATGCTCCTTTATTCGAATGGCTCGTTTATCGATGCTGGGCTCAATTACACTCCGTTTTCGACGCAGCTTCCGCTGAGGAGCGAGTTCGGTGAGCACGAAGGCTTTGTTGCTCGCCAGCACCTGTCCGTGATGGCCTCGTACCTGCTTGAGAACCAGAGCATTTTGACCGCTTTGCTGTGGTTTGAGCGTTCCGGCTGGGATGGGGAGGACTTCCTGTTTGTTCCGCATTACAATGATTTCGGCCTTATCCGCTCCGTGACAACCTGGGGCTTTGCGTATACGAGCCCGTCGTCGCTCTTCTCTGCTGCCGCAGGTATGCAGCACCAGAATGTGGAATATGTCGGCGATGTTTACCCTGCTGAAAACGACTCGCTGCTGTACGCCTGGGCAAACGTTCGTGTCGGATGGTTCAGTGCGCAGACGAGTTTCCACCGTACGCATCTGAATATGCTTCGCTTGTCTGTAGACCTCGAGGACCGAGCCGTGTTGGGCGGGGCATCTTCTGGAATCAAGACGTATCTGCCGAATTTCGACCTGACGATGTACAAGCGTAAGCTTGATGGTTTTGATGAAGACTTTATCCGCCTTACGTGGGAACAGAACCTGTTCGCCCAGAGGCTTTACGGCGAGTTGACGTTTGATTTCCCCGACGACGGCTTCCATTCCGCCGCGATCAAGTACTATCCCGATCCTTCGCGTTTTGTCGGAATTGAAGCGACCTGCGTTCGTCGCCGTGCCGTGGCCGATAATTGGGACGACCTGATGTTTGGCTGGGCTCTTGAACTACCCATTCTCCGTATCGGTTACAACTCCTCTTACGAGTACGACCACCTTTTCCATGCGAAGGGAACGTGGATCCTGGAGTTCCACTTCAACTTGGGTGCAATCGATAATATGTTGTTTGCAAAGGGCGGCCGTCAGGCGGCACCGCTGGAAACCCAGCAGGTCAAGAAGAAGAACACCCCGAACAAGTCTGCGGAAACGGTTCCCCTTACTGGCGATACCGGTGCTTCTGAAGCGCCGACGAAGACAATTACGGCGAAGGGAGTCCGCTACGAGAAGGCGGCCCCGGCAAATGACTCGCAGGGAGGCAACTAATGAAAAAGTCTGTTAGAAGTTTGCTTGTCCTAGCTATGATGTTTGCCTGCTGTACGGTGCTTTCGGGCTGCCTTAGCCACTGGTTTCTTGATTCCGAAACACGCCTGCAGGTCCAAAACGTGACCGACGACTGCTCCATCATTCGAATTTCTGTGTCGAGTGAGGATTCGACTAAGTTTGTTCCTTGGATTTCCGAGACGCTTCTGCCTGGCGAACGCAGCCATGTGGTGCGCGAGGACTGGGTCGGAGAATTCCTTTTCCGTGTGGACTATACCAATAGCACGGATGCTGAAGGCGACACCTTGAGTGAATACCGGACGATCGAGATTGAAGGCGGTAGCGTCTACCTGAAAATCGGTGGCGATGCGGATTCCCTTGAAATTGTCGTGAAGTAGCGAAATTTCGCTGATTTCTACAAATTTCGTTCTATCTTCTTGCTATCTTTTTTCTTACAGTGCAGATAACAAAGCTTAAGATTTTTGGGTTCAAGTCCTTCGCTCAGAGGACTGAAATCAACTTCCCCACGAAGGGGCTTACGGCCGTCGTGGGTCCGAACGGATGCGGTAAGTCGAATATTACAGATGCCATCCGCTGGGTGCTCGGCGAACAGAGGGCGGCGCTCCTCCGCATGAGCAAGATGCAGGACGTAATCTTTAGCGGTACCGAGGAACGTGCCGCGATGAGCCTTGCCGAAGTATCCATTGTCATCGACAACAGTGACGGTACGCTCTCTTCTGAATATTCCGAGGTCGTAGTGACCCGCCGTGTGCACCGCGACGGTTCGGGCGAATACCTTATCAACAACCAGGAATGCCGCCTGCGCGATGTGCATGCGCTCCTGTTTGACTCGGGTCTCGGCTCCAGTACATACTCGCAGATGAACGCCGACATGATCAAGGCGGTTCTCTCCGACAAGGCGGACGACCGCCGTGTGCTTTTCGAAGAGGCCGCCGGCGTGAGTAAGTACCGCCAGCAGAGGAAGGAGGCCGTTCGCCAGCTGGAACGTGTCCAGACGGACATGACCCGCGTGGAAGACAACCTGAGGGCGACCCGCCGCTCGGTGCGCCAGTACGAGACGCAGGCTGAGAAGGTCGAGGAATACAAGAAACTTACCAAGCGCCTGCGTGAACTGGACCTTTCGGTCAGCCTCGATAAGTACGAGGATTTCGTCGAGGGGCTGAATACGCTCGATACATCGTCTCGCCGTATGGAACACGAGGTCGAGTCGTCAAAGACTAAGGCGACCGAGCTCCAGACGAAGATCGAGGAGAAAAAACTCGATATTAGCGAAGACGAAAATGCCTACCGCGACCTGGAACGCGAGGTTCAGGCTGCGACCATCGAACTCAATAACCTGAACAACGACATCGTGCGCTTGCGCGATTCGATTTCTTCTATGGAATCTTCTAATGCGAAGGCAGAAGAGGAGATTACCCGTAGTGAACAGAAGGTTGACGAACTTACCCAGGAACAGGGCCGCCTTGAAGAAGAAAATGCGGTTCTTGGTAACGATAGCGAAGTCGACAAGATGAATGCTCTCCTGGAGCGCGAGCGCGAGACCCTGCAGGTCATGCGCGACAAGCTCGATGACTTGCGCCAGAGGTCTAGGGATCTTTCTAACGAGCGCGTTGCCGCTATCAACAAGCTTAATGGCCTCAAGGGGCGCTTCGAACGCATGGATGCGGAAGTCGACATGCTGCAGAAGAACCTCGAAGGTTGGGATGGGGAACTTGGTGCCCTACGTTCCCAGAAGGACGATGCCGAACGTGCGGTTGCAGATATCCAGCAGGGCATGGACAATGCGCGCAACGAAATTACGAATCTGCAAGAACAGAAGTCTGTGCGCGAAGAACGTGTCGAGTCCCTCGGGGCGGAACTGCGTGAACTGCAGGCCAAGGCTGCCGCCTTGAAGAGCGAGGAAGCTGGTCTCCAGGCGCGCATTGAAGTGTTACAGAGTGTCGCAAACGAAGGCTCCGATGCCAGCCGCTGGCTTGCCGAAAACAAGGCGGGCCTTACGCAGGGACTTCTTTCTGAACGTATTACAGCGACTCCAGAATATGCTGGCCTTGTGGAAAATGCCCTGGGCGACGTTCTTGAGGCGACGGTTGTCGAAAATGCAGACAACATTGCAGAAATTGTTTCTGCCCTTAAGTCCGAAAATGTGGGCCAGGCGCTGATGGCGCTCCTGTCGAAACCGCGCCCCGCATTTACGGGAACCATAGAGGGTGCGGGCGTTATCGGCCCCATGCAGAATTTTGTCCAAGCGGACGATGTGACGAAGGCTTGGCTCGGCGGGCTCCTTTCCCGCTACATTCTTGTCGAATCCCTCGATGCGGCACTGGAACTTTCCGCCCGTTATGGAAACGAGGACCTGTGTTTTGTTGCTCCCGAAGCGACGGTACGTACCGCGGGGCTCGTGTCTACGGGTAGCCCGACTTCCGGTACGCTCAGCCGTAAGAACGAAATTGCCGAAGCAGAATCTTCGCTTGCCGATGTGCAGGGGAAGATTTCCCAAGCGGAATCCGATATTGCGAGGATTCAGGACAACGTTGCCGAAGAAACCCAGATGCTTGAATCCCTTGTGGATGATATCCGCGAGAAGGAAAATTCGCTACATGGTGGGGATGCGGCAATCGCTATCCAGAAAAATACCATATCCTCTTGCGAAAGCCGTATTGTACAGCTTGAGGAACAGCGTGGCCGTGCACGTGCACGAATCGAAGAGGCCGAAGGCACCAAGAATGCCGATGCAGAACTTGCCGAGGCCGAGGTGGACGCGAATCGTGCTGAAGACGAATATAGCCGCGTGAACGATGAACTCGCCGAACAGGAAACGATGTTCCGTGAGAAGGACGAAGAAGTTCGCGATCTGGAACGCAGTGCCCTTGACAAGAGTGCAAAACTCACGCAGAATACGAACCGCCTCAAGAATATTGCCGATCAGATGGAATTCCTGGGGAATACGGTCAGGTCGTATCGAGAAGGAATCGAGAAGAATAACGAGAGTATAGAGAAACTCCGCATAGACGTGGAAGCCATTGCCGGCCAGGTGCAGGAAAAGGATTCTGCGCTTCGTGAACTGGAAAACAGGCGTGATTTGGCCCGCGAAAAGTATGAACTCGTGTCTGGCGACCTTGAAGAATGGCGTAGCGAGGTGAACCGCCTGCGCGACGACATGATTGACAAGATGAAAGACTTGAACGAGATTGTCCGCCGTCGTGAGGCTCTGCAGGCGAATGTGGACCGCCTCAAGGAACGTATGCTTGCCGATTGGGAAGTGAACCTCGAGGAACCCGGCGATATCGAACGTGTTGAATATACGCAGCCTGAAGCCGACCGTGAAATTCGCGAGATTCGAGGGAAGGTGAAGGAACTCGGCCCCATCAACGTGAACGTGATGGAAGACTACGAGGACGAGAAGAAGCGCCTGGAAGAAGTCGAAAAACAGTTCGACGACCTGGATCGTGCTCGCGCCTCGCTCGACCGCACCATCACCAAGCTTGACGATATCGCCCGTACGCGCTATCTTGAAACGTTCGAACGTATCCAGAAGAATTTCCAGTTCGTGTTCAGCAAGTTGTTCCTGAACGGCGAAACCAAGATGAGCCTCGTGGAGAAACTCGACGAGAATGGCAAGCCGATGGATATCCTCGACGCAGACATTGAAATCAACGTGCGCCCCACTGGCAAGAAGATGCGTGGCATCAAGGCGCTCTCCGGCGGTGAACACGCCTTGACTGCGACGGCACTCCTGTTCGCCATCTACATGGAAAAGCCGTCTCCGTACTGTGTGCTGGACGAAGTCGACGGCCCGCTTGACGATGCCAACGTGGGCCGCTTCATGGCGCTCCTCCGCGAGTTCAGCAAGCAGACCTTGTTCATTGTGGTGACGCATAACAAGCGTACCATGGCCGAGGCCGACATGCTCTACGGTGTGACGCAGGAAATCAAGGGTATTTCCCGTATTGCCAGCGTGCAGCTTGCCGACGCTACCAAGTTTGCGATTTAGTAAGCAACTATGCAGGCGACCTGTTCAAAATGTGGTAAGGAATTCAACGACAAGGTGGGTATGACCCCCTTGCAGAGCAACATGGCTATCCGCGTGCGCAACAGGGTTGGCAATATCTGCCCCGATTGCCGTGCCGAAGCCTGCAAGACGCGTCGCGGATGGTGGAAGATGTTCTTCTACGATTTGAAGATAAGTTTCATCTGCTTCTGGTTCCTGGTGCCCGTGGCGCTCTTCTTTGCTGCTTTTACGGTCTTTTTGGCGCTCTACGTACTCTAACGAATTGTTCGCTGTTGTCCATGGACAACATGTATATGCTTTTTTAGGCCGCGCTCGCCTTTTTTAGGCCGAAAAAGGGTAGTTTTAGAGTAAAGCGCATGGTGGCGCAAGGAGTATGCGGGATGTTTGAACTTCCTTCCAGAATTTTGGCTGTCTTGTGTGGGCTCACGATTTGTGCGTCTGCGGCAGTGGACCAGTGCAAGCCCATCGGCTGGGCGACCCGTTCGGGCCGTACGTCGACCCCCTTCGAGGTGACAGGAGGCGGCAACGCAACACCCATTACGGTAACGACTTTCGCCGACCTGCAGAAGTATGCGAAGGATTCCTCGCCGCGGGTCATCTACATTGACGGCACGCTCGGCAGCGGCTGGAGCGGCACGACCGGCGACCGCCTGAACATTACGGCCTCGAACAAGACGATTATCGGGCTCAGGCCGGGAACCGTTCTCAAGGCTCCCATCCATATCAGCAAGGCATCGAACATCATCGTCCGCAACATCGTCATCCAGGGTCCGGGCAGCAATGCCGACCAGGCGTGGGACAACCTCACCATCGAAAACGACGGTTCCAAGAACATCTGGATTGACCACTGCGAATTTTGGGACGGCCAGGACGGCAACGCCGACGTGGTGAAGGGTGCAGACAACGTAACGTTTACGTGGTGCATCTTCGGCTACAAGAAAAAGAGTACGCACAACCTCTCGAACCTCATCGGCAGTTCCGACAACGAGCCCGTGAGCGAGGGCAAGCTGAACGTGACCTACATGTTCAACTGGTGGAAGGCCGCGAACCAGCGTAAGCCCCGTTGCCGCTACGGCAACGTGCACGTGGTGAACAACCTCCTCACCGGCGATGCGAGCATCACGAGCGGGACCGACGTGCTGGGCGTTTCGGCGGGCCACATGTGCCGCGTGCGCACCGAACGGAACGTGTTCATCAACGAGGCGAACCCGATTTACACCGGCAATGCGAACGGCACGGGCGTGAACGAAACCATCGACAACATCTTTACGAACTGCTCGGGCAACACGAAGGGCACGGGAACCTCCTTTACGCCGCCCTATGATTACACTGGCTTTATGCTCAAGGCGAGCGATGTGGAAGCTGCCGTGAAGGCGAATGCGGGGGCCACTCTCGCTAGCCCCACGGAATGCGATGCGAACTATGTGGAACCGCCTCCTCCGACACCGGACAAGCAGTACCAGGCCGAAAATGGAACCATTACGAGTGGGGTTTCCGAAAGCAGCAACTCGGGATTCCACGGCGATGGCTATGTGAACTTTGACAAGGGCGGTAATGTGGTCGTGCCCGTGAAGGTCGACGTGGCGGGAGAATACAAGTTCGAAATCGACTTCGCGAACGGTTCTAGCGAGGACCGTAGTTTGGTGATTTCTTCTGCTATCGACACGGCGACGAGCGTGTTCGAGAAGACGGGCGCCTGGAGTACCTGGAAAACGCAGGAAGTCTCGCTCAAGCTTACGGCGGGCGAGAACAGCGTGAAGTTTGCGACGCTTGATGGCAAGGACGGCCCGAACATCGACCAGTTCGACGTGGCGCTCGTGAAGGAGATTACCGCGCCGGATACCTCGAAGAAGGATTCGACTGTTCGCGACACGAGTTCGGGCGATACCACGAAGCCGGATGCGATTCCGCTGCTTTCGGGCTTGTCGCTCCAGCAGGGTGCATACAGCGTGAGTGTCTATGCGACTGACGGCAGGTTTATCCGCAAGGTGGAAAATGTTCCGCAGGCGATGCTTCGCGACACGCGTGAACTATCCAGGGGCCTCTGTGCCGGAATTTACCTGGTGCAGGCCTCCGCGCCGGGAATCAGCAAGAAGTTCTTCATCGCGGTGAAGTAAGCTGAGAAAAAATCGGAAGGACCTGTGAAGCACAGTTTTTTTCTAAATTGAGGCCCGTATGTTGAAACATCTTGTTTGGTTAATCTTTTTTCCTGTAATTGCGGTTGTCTTTTTTGCCTGCGGTGATGAAAGCTCCAGTACGGGGCCCGCTGTGGATCCTTGCCCTGAAAATGCCGTTTGCGATACGACCTACGTAGACAAGGAGGCCTACAGTTTTGTCTATTACTCGGGCAAGGGTCGCAAGGATCTCGACACGGTTACGGCCACGAAGGACGAAATGGAATGCGAAATCGGTGAAGACGACTTTAAATGCGTTTGGACATGGGTCGTTAAGACTTGCCGCGTCGAGTATTCATATTCCGGGCAGGAACCTCTTGGCGAAGTAGAAACAGAGGTCGAGGAATCGGAAGATGGTGAACAGCATTTTATTCATCACTATCACTGGACCGAAGTTCGCCTGGATACGACCTATATCAATTACACGAAGAAGCGCCTGATAGACTATATCCCGCCCTACATCGAGACTCCGAAACTGGATGTCGATGAACTGCGGGCGGAATTCGATACGCTGGTGATAGACTTGGACACGCTATACGACGACGGAACGAGATATTATGGACATGTAGAATATAGTACCCCGTACACCTTTGACGATGTTTATGAGTTGCCGGATGGGATCGGGGCCTACACATCGGGATTCAGCACCGTTGTAGATTCTGCTACGGGTTTAATGTCTTTTGAGATGGAGCCGATTTCGTTTTCTTCCTGTTATCAAACGTACGTCACGAAATATCCGCTGAAACAAAGGAATCGGGACTTCGTCCTTTATGCGTTTCTGGACGAGCCGCTCGAACGCGATACGACCATCACCTGGATGGCGCATTATTCCGATATATACGGCGTCGAGGATTCTCTCGAGATAACGACGCTCTTCACGATGAAAGAAGGCCTGTAGCCAAAAAAGACGGACTAAAGTCCGCCATCACGAAAAAAAGTCACGCCCGGCAAATGCCGGGCGCTTCTCGTATACTGGATGTCGCGCAGTTTAATGCGCGCAGCTTAACACTACACTTTAGCAGCTTTCTTCAAAGCCTCGGCCTTGTCCGTCTTTTCCCAGGTAAAGCGCTTGCCGGTGCGGCCAAAGTGTCCGAGCGCGGCGGTCGCTACGTAGCCCGGCTTCCTCAGGTCGAGCATCTTCTCGATGCCGGCCGGGGAGAGGTCGAAGTTCTTCGCGACGATTTCTTCAATCTTGCGGTCGTCGATCTTGCCGGTACCGAAGGTGTTCACGAGCACGGAAACGGGTTTGCTGTAGCCGATGGCGTAGGCGAGCTGGACTTCGCAGCGGTAGGCGAGGCCTGCTGCCACGATGTTCTTGGCTACGTAGCGGGCAGCGTATGCTGCACTGCGGTCCACCTTGGAGGGGTCCTTGCCGCTGAACGCGCCACCGCCATGGCGACCCATGCCGCCGTAGGTGTCGACGATAATCTTGCGTCCGGTGAGGCCGCAGTCGCCGTGCGGGCCGCCGACAACGAACTTGCCGGTCGGGTTCACGAGGTAACGGGTCTTCTTGTCGAGGAGCTTGGCCGGGATGACCTTCTTGATGAGCTTCTCGATGATTTCCTTTTCGATCACGGAGTGCTTGAGTTCCTTGCCGTTCACGAATTCGTCGTGCTGGGTAGAAATCACGACGGTATCGACGCGCACGGGCTTGTCATTCTCGTCGTATTCGACTGTCACCTGGGACTTGGCATCCGGGCGGAGCCACTTGATCTTGCCCTGTTCGCGGAGTTCCTGGATCTTTTCCATGAGCTTGTGGGCGAGGCTAATCGGGAGAGGCATCAGTTCCGGGGTCTCGTTCACGGCGTAGCCGAACATCATGCCCTGGTCGCCGGCACCCTGCTTGTCGTCTTCCTTGCCTTCGGCAGCCTTGGCATCAACGCCCTGGGCAATGTCCGGGGACTGCTTGTCCATCGCGACGAGCACGGCGCAGCCCTTGTAGTCGAACTGCAGTTCCGGATTCACGTAACCGATATTCTTGATGGTGTTGCGGGCGACTTCCTGGAAGTCAACAACGGCCTTGGTAGTAATTTCGCCGGAAATAACGACGAGGCCCGTGTTCACGAGCGTTTCACAAGCGACGCGGCTCTTCGGGTCCTGGGCGAGGCAGGCGTCGAGGATGGAATCGGAAATCTGGTCGGCGACCTTGTCCGGATGTCCCTTGGACACGGATTCGGAAGTAAAAAGATAATGTGCCATTATGTGGCTCCTTGAGGTTTTCAATATTTCTATGCATAAATCTACAAAAACGCATATATTCTGTCTACTCCATTTGGATATTTTTGCGCAAAAAAATATGGTCCGATTGGAATAAAGGAATCTATATTTATAGCACTAAGTTGAGGTGTTTATGCGAGTTTTCGTTACAGGTGGTACGGGGTTTATAGGGCATTACGTGGTTAAGGCCCTCCTCGAAAAGGGGCACGAAGTGGTTGTCGCAACGCGGCATCCGAATAAGGTGCCCTCCCTTTGCGTTAATCCTAACGTCAGCTTTGTTCAGGCGTCTCTTACGGATTTTGAAAAAATGGAAGAGGGGCTCAAGGGCTGTGATGCCTGTATCCACATTGCGCTCGGCTGGGGCGAGACTCCGAGTTCCATGCTTATGAATGACACCCGTGCGACCGTCATGCTCCTTGAAATGGCGGCCCGCGCCGGTTGCAAGAAGTTTATCATGACGAGCAGCACTGCGGCCATGGGCCGTATGCGTCCGTCCATGCGCGAAGTCACGAGCAACCTCCCGATGGACCTTTATGGTGCCACGAAGGCTGCCGGAGAAGCTTTTGTCCTCGGATTCCGTCACGGTTACGGCAAGAACTTCCCCGAAGTGACGATGCAGAGGAATATTATCCGTCCGGGCTATACCTTCGGTAACCCGGCGTTCCCCGACGGTTGCTCTCAGCCGGATCGCCGGTTCTTCGAGATGGCTCAGGCCGTGAAAGAAGACCGCGATATCCAGATTATCAAGAACGATGGTACGCAGTTCATCCATGCGAGCCAGCAGGCCGAACTCTACATGAAGGTCCTTGAATCCGACAAGAACGAAGAAATCTTCCTCGGGCTCGGCTCCGTGTGGATTAGCTGGAAAGAGATTGCCCAGATGATGCTTGCACTGCGTCCTGAGTCCAAGTCGAAAATTGTAGAAACCGACCTCGGCTGGGGCGACGAACCGATGCTGTTTGACGTGCAGAAAATCAAGGACCAGTTCGGCCTTGTCTTCGATGCGCATGACTTCATGGCAGGCCACGTGAAGTGGACGTTCGACCAGGTGATTTAAGGAAAATCTTTACGGAATAGGGAAGGCGGCCTTGATGCCGCCTTTTTTATTCTAATCCCTGCTGCTGTTAGTTTGTGTGTAGTTAAACGGCGGCGCAGACAATCAGCGCGATGAGTCCCAGGAGCATCCCGATTTTCACGGCGGATTGAGCCTTCCTGTATTTTGCCTTGTGTGCCTGCACGAGCACGTAGGCGAATATCGGCGTGAGCGCTATGCCCGTGATAATCAGGAACAGCGGCGGGTAGTTGTGCCCGAACACCTTGTCCATGTAGAACACCGGGAGCGGGAGCGAAATCCAGGTGAAGAGGATGATGCCGCCGGCGAGCCTCCTTGCGGTCGCCGAGCCCGCGATAAGCGGGAACGTCATGATGCCCGCTTTGAGGTCTCCTGTCTCGTCTTCCAGGTCCTTGTAGATTTCGCGTGCGGTCGTGAGAAAAAATGCGAACGGGATTGCGGGGATAATCGCCCAGATGTGTTCTTGTGCGTAGTCGTTTCCTGGTAGGATGAGATTGGATAGAATGAGATAATCCATCAGGGCGTAGAACAGGGGAGTCGTGCAGAGGAAGGCTACCGTCATGTTCTTTAACAGGGGAATATGCTTGAGCCACTTGTTGTAGGCTATCAGGAGCACCCCGAGTAAAAAGAAGAAGCCGAGCGGAAGGTATTCAAACGGAGAGGATGTGTTAGAATCTCCGAGTCCGCAGAGGAGCATCAGCACGAATAGGGCAATCCAGGTTATGCGTGCGACCTTTACCGAAACTTTCCCAGTCACGAGCGGCCTTTCGGGGCGGTTCAACTTGTCGCTTTCCAGGTCCAGGATGTCGTTCTGGATGTTAGCAAACCCGATGGCGAATGCGAACCCGAACGCTTCCACCATAACGGAAGACCAACCGATCCAATCAAAGTCGGAATTGCAGTCGTCGGGCAAGAAAAGCGAATAGGGAAACCCGAGCAGCATATACCCGACCACGAGCGTGATTATCGCAATCACGATGTTCTTGGGTCGGGTCATCTTGAGGAGTTCGACAAGCATCGTGCTCCAAATATAAAAAAGGGAATAAAAAAAATCCGGCTTTGAACCGGATCTTTTAGTAGCGGGGGCAGGACTTGAACGCTGCGACCTTCGGGTTATGAGCCCGACGAGCTACCAACTGCTCCACCCCGCGTCGAGGTTGGCTCCATATATAGAAATTTGAGCCTAAATTGTCAAGGGTGAAAACGCAAATTATGCGAAATTACGCTGAAAACAGCGGTTTTGTGAAGGATGCTCGCCTTCGCGAGCATGACGAATGTGCGCGTTAAACGAACTTCTTCAGGATGTGCTTGCTTGCGACGAAGTAGTCCACGCCGCTAATGAGCGTGATGGCGGTGATGACTCCCATGACGATAGTCGGGAATATGTGCCAGATGTCGCCCAGACCGGGCACGAGTGCGCGCACGGGTTCAATCGCTCCGAGGAGGATGGCGACGATGCCGATTCCCTGGAGGGCTGTTTTCCACTTGCCGCTACGGCGTGCAGGCATGATGAGGCCTTCGCTAGCGGCGAGCGTACGGAGCGTCTCTACGCTGGATTCGCGGAAGTAGATGAGTGCCACCATCCACACAGGGGCATACCCCGTAGCGATGAAGCACATGAAAATAGTCATGTTCGAAATCTTGTCGCTGAATGGGTCGAGGTACTTGCCCAGTGTGCTCACTTCGCCCATTTTGCGGGCGAGTTTTCCGTCGAGGAAGTCAGTGAGCATGAACCCGAGTACCATGATGAGCGCAAGGCTCTTGAATACGATGCTGTTGTTGCTGTAGTCCAGGTCGTTATCGTAGAAGAATACCCAGAGGAAGAACGGAGTGAGAACGATGCGGCTCATGGTGAGCTGCGATGCGAGGGAAAGCGGCTTGCGATGCGCCGGATCGCGATAGTACCAGTAGGCATAGGCGGCGGTGGAAGCGAGGATAAGCAGGATGGAGGAAACCATCGAAATCTGCTGGTAGTCCTCGAGGTTTAGCAGGTACACGCCCATCGTGATGGTAATCGAGATGTTGGCTAGCTTGCTCCAACGCCTCTTGCGCGGTAGGGACTTGCCTTCGCGCAGCACCCCGAGCGAGAACAGCGTGTGTGCAATCAGTCGAGCAAGTAGGAATACGCAGCCTACGGCGAGCAATTTTTCTACTTGTTCGTTCTGCAGAAGGTCGCGCACAAAGATGCTCGTCATGACCACGAAGGATAGTGCACCGTCGATTACGTTCAGCCATAGCCTGTAATAGGGCTTCTCGATTTCTTGGCTACGGAGCTGGTAGAGGTTCACCCAGCCCATTATGAGGGCAATTGCCACGAACGCACAGGCGGTTTTTGCCATGCCGTTCCATATGAAGATTATAACGCATACGAAAACGAGTGCCCTGAGGACGCTCCAAACGCGCGATCTGAATCGGACATCGGATGTGTTTTCGGTCATTGGTTTTTCTCCAAAAGTTGTTTGGCGTGCTCGCGCACGGTTGCTGAATTGTCTCCCAGCATGCGGACCAGTTCCTCAATGCGTCCGTCGTTGTCAAGTTCCTTGACGGATGTGTAGGTACGATCGTCTACGACCTGCTTGCTTACAGAAAGCTGGTTCTTCGCCCGGCTGGCGACCTGGTGCAGGTGGGTGATGGTGAGCACCTGGTGGTGCTTGCCCAGGTTCTTGAGCGCTTCGCCGATACTGTTGCCGACCTCGCCGCTGATGCCGGAGTCGACTTCGTCGAAAATGAGGAGCGGTACCTTGTCGAGTTCTGCCATGACGCTCTTGATGGCAAGGAGCACGCGGGAAAGTTCACCGCCAGAAACCGCCTTCTGCAGGCTCTTGGCGCCTTCACCAGGGTTCGGCGCCAGCGTAAATTCAATCTTGTCGGCGCCGTTGGCAGAATAGTTCGCCTTCTCGACACTCGTCTTGAAGATGGCTTTAGGCATCCCGAGGGTGCGTAACATCCCTTGCACGGCGGTATCGAACCGGAGGGCAGCCTCGGTGCGCTTTTCGGTAAGGCGTTTTGCGGCAAGTTCCATTGCGGCCCTGTGCTTTTCCATCTGGCGGGAAAGTTCCTCGATGTCGGCATCGAGGTTTTCGAGGCTTTCGAGTTCCTGCTTGCGCTGTTCCGTAAGGGCTATTAGGCCCGCGACATCGGTACGGTACTTGCGCTTGAGTTTCTGGATGAGCGCGATGCGTGCGTTGGCGCGGTCGATTTCGGCGGGCGAGAGCGACTTCGCGGGCGAAAGCCGGAGCAAGTCCTTGCAGATGCTTTCGAACGGGTCGGAAACCTCGGCGAGCGCGTTCTGGGTTTCTTCGTAGTGCGGTATGCGCGAGGCGAGCGTGCGCACCTTGGCCTGCAGTAACTGCATCTGGTCCAGGAGCCCGTTGTCGCCACCGAGCAGGGCCTGAATTTCGTCCAGGCAGTGGCGTTCCGTTTCGCCCTTGCTTGCGATGTTCACCTTGTCTTCGAGTTCTTCTTCTTCGCCTTCGCGCAAGTTCGCCTTCGAAAGCTCGTCGAACTGGAACTTGAGAAAGTCCTTCTGGGCGGCAAGTTCTGTCGCCTTGTTCTTGGTTCCCTCTATCTTGTCGAGAATGCTGTTCCAGGCGTTCCACGATGCGGTATATTCAGCGAGAAGGCTTCCGTTGCCCGCATAGTCGTCGAGCATCTGGGCGTGCGTACGCGTGTCGCGGAGCAGAATCTGCTCGCTTTGGCCGTGCATCTGTATCAGGTGCTCGCCCAGGTTCTGCAAGTCGGCGAGGTTCACGACGTTTCCGCCCACGCGGGTGCGTCCCTTGCCGTTTTCGAGGATTTCGCGACGGATTACGAGCTCATCGTCGCTGTCGATGCCCATGTCTTCGAGAATCTGCTTGACCTTCGGCTCGTTGCTGATGTCGAAAATACCCTCGATGACGGCCTTTTCTTCGCCGGTGCGGACCATCGAAGCTTGCGCCTTGTCGCCGCATACCATGCGGAGCGCCTTGAGGAGTACGGACTTGCCGGCGCCGGTTTCACCGGTAATGGCGGTAAAGCCCTCGTGGAAAGGGACATCTGCGTGCGAAATGAGCGCGAACGAATCTATGGAAAGTTGCTTTAGCATGGTAAAAAAATTAGCAAATCCCGAGTGTCAAAAATAGACACTTCATTTTTCGAATTCAATCACGCTCCTGTAAATCGGACGGCCTTCTTTCCTGTACTTGCGTTCAAAACCGGTGGTAATGCCCTCGGTGGGCTCGGCCGTATTGCGGACGATAACCTTGCAGGTGGGGAATGCGTCGAAGGTCTCAAGCGCAATCTCGTTGTATTCCTTGTGGTCGGTACCCCAGTAGAATATGCGCTTGCCGGGCTTGAGGCAGCGGGCGACTTCGGTGAGGAAGTCGGGGCGCAGGAGCCTGTTCTTGTGGTGGCGTTCCTTGGGCCACGGGTCCGGGAAGTACATATGGAAGGCGTCGACGGTATTGCTCTTTACGCAGTCGCGCAAGAAGTAGAATACATCGCCACGGAGCATGGCCGCATTGCCCTGCTCGATTACGCCGCGCTTGGTCATGCGCTCGACGGCAAATGCTGCCCAGGTGTAGTCCCATTCGCTACCCATGATGAAGTAGTCGGGGTGCCTTTCGGCGTAATCCGTCATGAAGTTGCCCTTGCCGCTGCCGATTTCCACTTCGACGTGGCCGTTTTCATTCGGGAACATGTCCTTCCAGTTGAAATCGAGTGTGTGCGGCTTGCCGTCTGCTGTCTTGATGGGCTTGCGGTCGCCGTTGGTACGGAACACGTAGTGCCAGAGCCCCTTCTGGTCAGGGTCGGCCTTCAAATCGCGGTAGAATTCCGGAATGACGACTTCCTTAGGCTCTTTTTTTTCGTTATCGTCTAAAAGTTCTTTTTTTTCTTCTGCCATAAATTTTACATCTCACACTTCACATTCCACATCTTATATAAACGCCACTACCTTCTCTTTAAATTTTTCGGGGATGGCCTTCTTGAGGGATTCCTGGATGTACTTCTCGGAGTACTTCATCGAGAAGTGATTCAGAATAATCTGTTCGCACTTGACTTCGTCCCCAAGTTCGTTCAGGGCGTGGACGATGTGGTCTAAATGCGTGTGCCCCTTCTTGCGGCTCATGGGTTCGTCTTCGGGGGCGATGAACGTGCATTCGGTGACGAGCACCTTTGACTTGAAAATGGAGGCGTTCTCGAGAAGGCTCTCGCCGAGGCAGTCTCCCGTGAAACTCAGTAGCGGCTCGTATACTTCGCGTGTAATTTCTATGCCGTCCTGGCGCAACTTGATAATTTCGTCGGCACTCTTGCCGAGAAATTCGTCCTTCAGCTTCTTCTTGTGCAGCAGGAGGGTCGCGCCCAATGCAGGGATGGAATGCTTCACGCTGAAGGGCTCGAGTACGAGATCCTTGCGGTAGCTGAGTGTAATCCGTTCTCCTGCTTTCACGGGGACAATTTCGGGGTACTGGAACTTGGCTTCGCTCACGCCTTCAAAAAGCGCTTCGGCCTTTATCCAGTTCCGGGCGCCATCGCAGATGGCCTCGGGAATATAGTAGATGCTGTCGCGTTCCACTCCCATCATCTTGCGCAGGCTGTGGTGCCTCATGAGGCAACGGGCATGGTCGCCGTGCGCGTGTGTGAGGAAAACATGGTCGAGAGGTGTTGCCGAAAGCGGACATTCGCCCATGTCGACGCAAAAATTCAGTTCGGGGAACTGCATGTAGGTCGCAAGCCCCGAAATGGCAAAGCCCTGCACGCTGGAACAGGCCGCCTTGAGGTGGACCTGCTTGAGTGCGTTGTGGATGTACTTGCTTTCGGTTGTCACAATAATTACCGTGACAAAATCTAGAAAAAAAAGAAGCCGCGAACGGGGCGGCTTCTTGTGCAATATGTGTTTGTGCTAAAGGCCCTTGGAAGCCTTGTCTGCAGCGATGATGGCTTCAAAATCTTCGCAGTTCATGCGCTCGATGTTGTTACCCATTGCCCTGTTGCGGGTTCTTGCGTTACCCTTCGCTTCGGGAATGCGGAAGCAGAATTCGTACGTACCGCCGAGGTCGGTCGGAATGCCCATTTTGAAGATGCGGGTCCTTTCCTTGGATTCCTTGTTGTAGATTTCGTGGTAGTCGTAGTTGTTCTTGATTTTTTCGAGTCGCTTTTCCTGGTTGAACAGGATTTCGTTCACGATAGGCCCGTCCAGGTATAGCGGAAGGGAGTTCTGGAAGCGGAGCTCGAGCTTGTTGCCTGTCTTGACAATGGATGTCTCGCTCGGCTTGATAAGGTAGCGTTGTTGCGGAATGTTCTTGTACGCCTTGTTGTGGGCCTTGCGGACGCCGCACATTTCGCGCATGTCCGGATTCGCGACAAAGTCGATATCGCGGCAAATGGGGGGGAGGTTCGTGGGGACCTCGAGATCGTCACCATTGGAGGAACCAGCACAGCCGGCAAACAGGGTCAATGAGGCGAGAAGGGTGGTCAACTTGATGGCGAAAAGTTTCGATTTCATATCTCAAATATAAATTATCTGCCCTGAAAAACTTTTTTTTTCTTTTTTTTCTGAAAAAAAATTGCCGGAAGGGGATGTTTTGTGCGCGTAACAAGAATTCGTGAAAAGAAAAAGTTACATAAAAGTTTACGGGAGGGGTATGTGTTTTTACTTTTTTTGCGCCACGGGCTTTATCGGGCAAAATAAATACTAACTTTTGTTCGGGAATAGATTGGGTAAAACGGTATACGATGAATATATACAGTTGGAACGTGAATGGAATCCGTTCGGCTCTCAAGAAGGGGTTCGGGGAATGGTTCGAGTCGACAGCTCCCGATATCCTCTGCCTGCAGGAGGTTCGCGCCGAACAGGATCAGGCCGATGGTCTGCTTGTTCCGGATGGCTACTACACGTACTGGAATTCATGCAAGCGCAAGAAGGGCTACAGCGGCGTCGCCGTGTTTTCGCGTATTGAGCCCGATGCGGTAAACTATGGCTTCGATATCGAGGAGTTCGACGAAGAGGGCCGTGTACTGCAGCTCGTGTTCCCCGACTGGGTCCTGAACTCCATCTACTTCCCGAACGGCGGCTCCGGAGACGACCGCCTGGACTACAAGTTGCGCTTTTACGATGCCTTCCTCGAGAATTCCCAGCGCTGGATCCGCGATGGCAAGCACGTGCTTACCGTGGGCGACTACAATACCTGCCACAAGGAAATCGATATCGCCCGTCCCAAGGAAAATGAGAACGTGAGCGGATTCTTGCCTATTGAACGCGCCTGGATGGACAAGTATGTGGAAAGCGGCTTCGTGGATACGTTCCGCAAGCTTCATCCCGATACGAGAGATGTCTATTCGTGGTGGTCGAACCGATTTGGTGCGCGTGCACGTAACGTTGGCTGGCGTCTGGATTACGCCTTTGTCGACGAGGCTCTTTTCCCGAACGTGATTAATTCCGAGATACACACCTCCGTACCCGGGTCGGATCACTGTCCGATTAGCATTGAACTGGAGCCGCCGTTTGCGCCGCTCCCGATTGTAAACGACTAGGCGTTGCGACTAGAAGTTTAATGCGAGGCCGAATCCGCCCTGCGGAGTGGGGCCGAACTGGATGTTGAAACTGGTCGTTTCTTCGGAGATTTCGTCGTCAGATTCGCTTGCCGGTTCCGGTTGGGCTGCGTTCTTGCCGCTCTGGCTATTGTAGAGTTCGATGGCGCCGTCCTTCTTGGCATCGCCGACCTTTTCCATGATAATTGCTGCAACAATGGCGATTGCGCCACCGATAATGATCGGTCCTCTTCCGTTCCCGAAAGTCCCGTATTCCATGTCGGCCTGCGCGTCTACGAGACCGTAGCCGACACAGAAGCCGCCGGCAAAGGCGATTCCCCACGAAGTGTAGCGAAGGATATTGCCCGTATTCCACTTATCATTTGCTTCGGGAACGTAAACGAGCAGGTTTTCGACTTCGTCGACATTCGATTCCCTGCCATCGACTGTATAGGTATTGAAGAAAAATCCGCGTTCGAATGTGATGGTGTGCTTGGCGTTGCCATCTATTACGCCTGAATTGTGCTGTGCAAAAGCGGTGGCTGCAGAACAGAGCGCAAAGAACAGGATGAGCAGGTTTTTCATGATTTCCCCTTTTTTGTGTGCGTCAAATATAGCAAACAAACGAATTACCTTATGGTAATTTTTCTTTACATGAGGCCTGGTGGGATTCGGACTAGAACTGGAAGTAGATGAACGGGCAGCTGTCTGCGCTCATGAACTGGTAGATGACGAAGATGATGAATGCCGTAGAAAGCACCATCAGGGGTATGGGCTGCGAAGCGAACATGATGCGGTAACGGCTCTTCCATTTCTTGGGAATCCAGTGGATGAGCATGCCCGCGATAAACACAAGGATAATATTGATGTGTTCCCAGGCGATGGTTCCGAGGGTATCCCATTTCCAGGCGGTGCCCATCTGCTGGACCATGTTCTTCGCGGTGTTCCAGGCAACCTCGTTTGCCTCGGCGGGATCGAGGTTAGAGCCTGCACGGAAGAAGAGTCGTGTAAATGTGATGAACACGAAGGTGAGCGTAACGTTCCATGCTACGTAGAGCCAGTGGTAGGTCTTGTCGCTGAAGAGGCGGAAAATCATCACGGAGAAGATCCCTGTGAAGAGCACTCCGAACCATACGGCGGTAATCGCGCAGATGGCGATGTGATAGTTCTTGTAGACGATGGCGCTCACGGCAAACAGGATGAGTGCCGCGGAGGCGCGGAAGGTAATGCTTCTCTTGACCCAGATCTTGTTGAATACCTGGCCGAAACCGTTGAGACCGCCCCAGATAATGAAGTTCCAGCTGGCACCGTGCCACCAGCCGCCCACGATCTGTGTGGCCATGGCGTTCATGTTCGTGGAGATGAACTTGCGGGAATCCGGCTTGAAGTAGGCGTAGATGGAAATGTAGAGAAATAGCGCGATGAGGGCGATGGCGACCCATACGCTACCTGAAAGCATGATGGCGACAAGGCTCAAGAAGCCCATCCAGAAGAAGGTACCGATGGAAGCCCCGCGGTTACCGCCCAGCGGGATATACAGGTAGTCGCGCCACCAGCTAGAAAGCGAGATGTGCCAACGGCGCCAGAATTCCGTGGGGGAGAGCGCCTTGTAGGGGCTGTTGAAGTTCTGCGGCAGGCGGAAGCCCATGAGGAGGGCAACGCCGATGGCGATGTCGGTATAGCCCGAGAAGTCGGCGTACACCTGCAGGGAGTAGGCGAAAAGCGCGATGAGGTTCTCGAGACCCGTATAGAGTAGCGGCTGGTCGAACACGCGGTCCACGAAGTTGGTCGCGAGATAGTCGCTCAGGATAATCTTCTTGCCGAGCCCGTTCAGAATCCAGAACACGGCCATGCCGAAGGCGCGTCGGGGCAAAAAGTACGGCTTGTAGAGCTGCGGGACGAACTTGTCGGCACGCACGATGGGGCCTGCCACGAGTTGCGGGAAGAACGATAGGTAGAAACCGAAGTTCAGGATGTTCGTCACGGGCTTGATCTTGCCGCGATAGATGTCAATGCAGTAGCTCATCGCCTGGAACGTGAAGAACGAGATGCCCACCGGCAAAATGATGGTATCGACGAGCGAGTGCGTGTTGAATATCTTGTTGCTTGCGGCTGCGAAGAAGTTGTACACGTGCAGTTCGATGCCGGTAAAGTCGTAAAGAGCGTCGAGGAAGAAGTAGGAATACTTGTAGTAGCAGAGGACGAGCAGGTCGATGATGACGACAATAATCATCAGGAACTTTTTCTTCCATTTCACCTGGGCCTTTTCAATCCACTTGCCGATAAAGAAGTTCGCGATAACGCAGAAGATGAGGATGCACACATAGCTGCCGCTCGTCTTGTAGTAGAAGAAGAGGCTGGTCGCAAAGAGGAACGCGTTACGGAGCAGGAGTTTCCGGTGTACAAGCGAGAAGATGGCGAAGACGACCGCAAAGAAGCCCCAGAAGTAGAACTGCGTAAATAGGAGCGGGCTGTTCGGGTCGAATGCAAACGTGCGGGTGAGGTAAGGTATTAAGTAGTCAAGCATTTCTTTAAAAGGTTGTTACTATTTCTTTGGCTTTTCTTCCACCTTCTTTGGTGTCGGCTCGAGTGCGGGGAGGTTCGCGATGTGTTCCTGGTAGGCATCGATAAGCGCCTTGTAGAACATGTCGCCGAGCAGGTGGTAGCCCGCCATATTGAAATGAATCTTGTCTTTTTTCGCGAGGCTTGCCTTTTCCCACTTGGCCATGGATCCGAGGCCACCCATCAGGGAGAACTTGTCCCACACGCCGGCCTTGTGCTTTTCGGCAAGCGAGAAGAACGCCTTGCGGGCCTGTTCACCTACGGGGTGCTGCACGTAGCGGCGCTTGCGCACCTTGCGGTACATGTCGTTGTTGGTCTCGAATATGAACGCGACATTCGGGTTCACGCGCCTGATGCGCTCGATAAGGATGTCATAGTTGTTGCGGAAGGTCTTGTCGTCGAACTTCTCGACGTTCGCGTCATTGATGCCGATTGCAAATATTACGAGGTCGGGCTTGAGGAAGGCGAGTTCCTTTTCGAACAGCGGGCAGACCTCCTCGAAGTAGTGCGCGATGCGGGCTCCGTTGATGCCCACGTTCGTGTAGACGATTCCCGGGTAGTTCGATTCGGAGATGACACCTGTCATGGTGAAGCGCGGACGTACAATCGAGAGCGTTTCGGAAAGGGCTATCAGCGAATCGCATATCGCTTTCTGCAAGGTATCTGCAACGACGGTGGAGTCGTTCTTGCGGGTGGAGTCTTTTGCCGTAGTGTCGGCCCGCTGCTTTGTGGAATCGAGGAAAACCCTGCATGCGGCGAGCAGGTCGTTCTTGGGTTCTTCCTTCTCGAGGCAGGTCGTATCCATAATGTCGCAGTTGCCCTGGAACATGGAGTCTGCGGAGGCCTCCTGGTTGTCGGGTAGGGCGTTCTTCTTCGCGGTACTGTCTGCGGTAGAATCCGCATTCAGCGTGTCGAGGTTTGCACGGTAGATGGAATCCTGAACAAGCGAATCGATGAGGTACTTCGTTACCTTTGCCTGGAGGGCGGTATCGGCCCAGCGGAAGGCAAAGTGTAGAGTGTCTATCGGGCGGGGGCTCTTGAACACGTAGCTCTGCGTGGCGGTGTCGCGTACTCCCTTGATATCTACCGAATCGACTACGAGTACGGGAACGACGTTATTGCTGTCGCTGTACCCGAATAGGCGGAACTTGGTTTCGGCGTAGATCGGGGAAGAATTGTACTTGTCGAGCAGAAGCGTGAATTCGGCGCGCGGGTCACTGGTACTGACGGCGATGCCCAGAAGGCCGAGAGGTTTCTTGACTTCGCGGAGCACGTTCTTGCTCATGTCCCACACGCCCTTGTACTGCGAACCATAGCTGGAAGGCGTGTTGGTGCGGGCGGCGGAATACGGGAAAACGAATCCGCGGCCAGCGGAGGAACCCGGGTATTCTTTCACGAGGTGCTCGCGGATACGGCCCGAGACGACGTCTGCCTGGATGTGCGAACCGCCGATATGGACGATGTTGACCTTGCCCTTGTTCTCGAACACGAGCGAGTCCATCTTTTGGAAGAAGGGCTCAAATGCAGCCTTGCCGCTCGGGAACTGGATGAGGTTTAGCGTGGAATCGATGAAGTCGTATTTGGAAAAATCGATGATGTAGCTTGCGGGTGTCGTGACCGGGGGCGCAGCGAACAGTGCGGTGGCGAGTATGCCCGTGATGAGGCAAAGGGTGCGAGAAAATCTTGTCATTGCTCCGCCTCCGCCTGTGGTGCCTTCTCTGCGGGCTTTGCGAACTTCTGAATATCCTTCAGCTTCGCGTCGTCAATCTTGTGCTTGTCGCGGAACTTGAAGTAGTCGTAGTGCATGCGCAGCGCATTGCAGAAGAGTTCACCCATGTAGGCGGCACCCCTGCGGCTGAAGTGGATGTAGTCGGCACCGGCGAGCGGCGGGGACTGCTTGACCCATTTGCGCATGGAACCTTCGCCACCCATCACGCGGTACATGTCCCAGTAGGCGGCTCCGTTCTCGAGAGCGACTTCGCGCAGGAACTCGATCGTGGGCAACAGGCCGGGATAGCTCTTCATCTTGCCGTCCATCTGGCGTGCCATGTCGGCGGGGCCGATGAACAGGATGTCCGCGTCGGGGTTCGCTGCCTGGATGGTCTGGATCTGCTTCGCGATGAGGTTCTTGTTGTACTCGATGTTGCTCTTGTTGATTCCCGGAACCAGATTTCCGCCATATTCCATGATGATAAGGCGTGCGTTCATTGCCTTGAACGATTCGGCGAGGAGTTCCTTGTCCATGCGGCTGAAAACCGTGCCCGAACTGCCGCGCATGGCGACGTTGTCGACAGCGACGCCGTAGGGACCGTCGACTGAGACGGAGTAGATTTCGGCATTGCCGGAGAGGTATACCTTTGCGTTAGACGTGGTGTCGGGGAGTTTCCATGTGAACACGCGGAGCTTGTTGAACTTTTCGTCCGTAGGGGCAGGGGCGTCCACGAACTTCTTCTTGCGCTTTTCCTTGTCGGTGCCTTCGTTCTCGATGACGGTTGCTTCGTAGGCGAGCCTTACCTTCAGGTTGCCACGCTTGCTGGCGAGAACCCTGATAGTGCCGTAGCCGCCGACGCGTGTGAACTTGCCGTCCTTGTCTTCGCGCTTCTTGATGCCGATGACGGCGCTACCCTGCAGCTTGCTCACCTGTGCGAGAGGGCCGTAACGGTTGTGGTCGGCGCGGTCTTCTTCGGTACCGAACATGATGAAGCGGGTGAGGTCGCCGTTGTTCCACACGCTTGTCGTCTGCGACGGGATGTTCAGTACGGCGGGGAGCATGCCCGGACCGCCACCGCCGAATTCCTTCTGCAGGTCTTCGCGGATTGTGGAGGAAATGCGGTCTTCCTCGAGTTGCGAGTCACCGTAGTGCATGATATGCACGATGTTCGAATCGATCTTGGCGAGTTCCAGATGCAGGAACAGACGGTCAAACCATGTAGGGTCGTTGTTCGGCAGGTCGAACCTGTTGCGCCCGTTCTTGAAGAAGTCCTCATAGAAGTTCAGCGAGTCGGAGAACTCGGCGAATTCCTTCGCCTGCGTGGCCGCCATCATTTCCTCGATTGCCTTTTGCGGGTCGGTCTCGGCGTTGTCGTCTTCGGCGACGGCATTGGGGTCCTGTTTCTCGAAGATATCGGTGAGGGCCGGGAACCTGAATGTAGTGTCTGCAATGGTGATGCCGCTTGCCGGGTAGAGCCATGCCATGAGGCCGAGTACGACGAACAGGCTTAAAATGCTGAGGAATGATTTGAATGGGGTCATGTGCTTTTATTCGGCTTTTTGCGGAGTTGTGCGGAGGCGTTCAACGATGGCTTCGGGATTGCCCACGAGCATTTCGCCCACGCGCATGTCCTTGTACTCGAATTCGCCTGCAGCGGCCTTGGAACCGTCCACGTAGACGACAATCTTTGCGCCCTGGTAATTCGCCTGGTCGAGTTGCTTGCCCATCTTCATGGGGGCGAGCGGGTGCGAGACGGAGCAGTTGCCGTACTTCGCGTCGCGGAACATCTGGGCGGTCTCGAAGACCTTCTTCATGTCGTTCGTGAAACTTGCGATGTAGAAGTCTACGCTCTGCTTGGGGCTCGGCAGCAGGTTGTGCTCGGCGAGGAGGTCTGCGAGGACCACGTCGCCCATGCCGAATCCCACGCCCGGGATGCGTTCGCCGCCGAGCTTTTCGGTGAGGCTGTCGTAACGGCCACCGCCAGCGATGGCGCGCATGGACTTGCCCTTGTCAAAGACTTCGAAAACGATGCCCGTGTAGTAGGCGAGGCCGCGCACGATGGAGAGGTCGAGGTTCACGCATTCGCCGTAGCCTGCGGCGGTAAGGGTGGCGAACAGGTCTTCGATTTCAGCGAGTGCCGCGGTTGCGTTTTCGCTATGCACGGCGCTACGGACTTCTTCGATGCTCTTGCAACTCATGAAGTCGTCGAGTTTTTTCACCTGTTCTTCGGTGAGGCCGGCTTCGGCAAGCGCCTTCGCGAAGGCTTCGGGGCCGATTTTCAGGCGGCGGTCAAGTACCGGATACACAAGCGCCGGGTTCGGGGCGCCGATTTCTTCGAGGTAGGTGGCCAAAAGCTTGCGGCTCGAGACGCCAATCGCAAATTCGCCGTCCTTGAGGCCGAACTTGCGCAGCATCGTCGCGATGGAGGCGAGCAGGTCGGCTTCGGCGTAGATGCTCTCTGTGCCGATGATGTCCATGTTCAGCTGGAAGAACTCGCGCAGGCGGCCCTTCTGAGCCTTCTCGTAGCGGAAAAGGCGCGGCATGCTGAACCACTTGAAGGGCTTCTTGAGTTCGCGGGCCTTCTGGATCACGAGGCGGGCGAGCGTCGGGGTCATTTCGGGGCGGAGCGCAATTTCGCGGTCGCCCTTGTCCTTGAAGTTGTAGAGCTGGCTTACGATTTCTTCGCCGGACTTGCCGGTGTAAAGCTCCAGATGCTCAAACATCGGGCCTTCATACTCTTCGTAGGCAAAACTTTCGGCGACTTGACGCCAGGTATCGAAAATGTAGTTCTGGATGCGCTGCGCTTCCGGGTAAAAATCGCGCGTGCCCTTGGGCAGCTGAGGGATAGAAATGCTCATAGTGCCCGCAAATGTAGAAAATAATCCGTTTTTGGGCCGTAGCCTTGTGTGCGGAAGGCGCATATTATTGCGGTTTGGAATATGGAAAGAGTGGTCCTGGAGCAGTGAAAATAAGTACCTTCCACAAAAAAAGGAGGTCCCCATGAAACGCCTTGCCTTGACATTCATTGTAGCCCTGTTCATGGCTACAGCGTCCTATGCGGATGAATACGAAAAGACCTGTTCTGAAATTTTGAACAAAGTAAAGGGAGGAAGTACGGCTGTGGACTATGCCGCCCTGCGAGAGAACTGCGGACGGACTTCCTGGTATGTGCAGCGAAAGCAGACCAAAATAGATAAGATCCGCAGGGACATGTATGCTGCCGCCAATGCGGGCAAGCATGCGGAGGTCAAGAAATTGGCCCAGTCCATTCTGGACCTGAATTACCTCAACATGACTGCGCACAGGATGCTTTCATGGTCATTGGATGCTCTTGGCGATTCTGTCGGTTCAAAGCGTCACCTCGATATTGAACTCGGGCTCCTTCGCTCTATAGGGCAGAGCGGTTCCGGCAAGAACTGCAGGGAAGGAAAAATTGTCATCGATGTAGAGGAGGAATACTTCGTGATGCAGATAATGGGCTGGAAACTCAAGCGCCAGCAGACGGTGAGTGATGGCGATATTACCTGCGACCTTATGGAAGTCATCGATTCGGATGGCAATGAACGGAAAGAGTATTTCAACGTGAATATCGTCTTCGAAAACTACAGGCGGAGTTACAAGTAGTAGGGAAAAATCTATCTTTGGGGTCGATGGAAAAAGATTCCCTGAATGTCTTGATTCTGGCGGCGGGGCTCGGGACGCGACTGCGCCCGCTCACGAACGATGTGCCTAAGCCGCTTGTGCCCGTAGTAGATGCCTCGATTCTGGATTTGCAGGCCCGAAAGGCCCGTGCGATTGGCAATGTGCGCCTGCATGCGAATGCCCATTACCTGGCGGAACAGGTCGTTGCAGCGGGCGAGACTCTCGGATTCGAGAAGGTATGGGTGGAACAGCCCGAAATCCTGGGAACGGCGGGGCCGTTGCACCGCATTTATGCCGCAGGCTACCGCGGTGGCTTGCTGGTAATGAACGGCGATGCCTACTGCAGTTTTGACCTGAAGGCTTTTGTCCGCAATGCGCAGGAACTGGCCGCTCAGGCGAATGGCCCGCAGGTTTCGCTCCTTGCCGTAGATTTCCCGAAGGTCAACACTTTCCGGGTAGGTGCAAATGGCCGCTTGGCGGGCATTGCCGGGCGGTTCGGCGAGACTTCTGGAACCCCAGCGACGTTCTCCGGTGTGTCTTGGTACAGCGATGCAGCCCTCTCGCGCATCCGGGAAGGCGAATCCGATATACGCGAATTCTGGAAGCAGGAAATTGCCCGCGGCTGTGCCCCGCATGTCGACATGAGCCAGCTGAATGCCACCTGGATTGACATGGGCTCTCCCGAAGGCTTGATGCACGCGGTGGAGGCGCGCTTGAAAGAACTGGGCCGTGACCCGAACGAAGCCGTCGTTGTCCCCGGTGTGAAACTGCCCGCAGGCGTAACCGCGAAGCATTCTGTGATTTATTCCGGCGCAGAAATTCAGCCCGGCGAAACGATTGAAAATGAAATCCGTGGGAAAGGGTTTAACTGGAAAATTAATTAAGGTGTCATCCTGAGCGGAGGGCGCAGCCCGAAGTCGAAGGATCTGATAGATTGTAAGCATATGAGAAAATTCAGAGTTGTCCTAGTAGAACCGGAACATCCTCACAATGTGGGCTTTGTGGCCCGCGCCATGCACTGTTACGCCCTCGACGAACTGTATATCGTCTACCCGAAGCGCGACAAGGTGATTGAAAATTCCTACCACACGGCACCCAACAGCCACGAGGTCCTGGATAAGGCGACCATCGTGCATAAGTTCGAGGATGCCATCGGCGATTGTGCCTGCGCGGTCGCTTTCAGCCGCCGCATTTACGGTTCTGCCATCAAGCACACGATGATGCCCGGGCTTTCGGAACTCTTGCCCGAGAACGGCACGATTGCGCTCGTGTTCGGTCGCGAATCCTGCGGGCTCGAGACCGAAGAGGTGAACGCCTGCACGTACCAGTGTGAAATCCCGGTGCCGGGGCTCATGAGCCTCAACCTGGCGCAGGCGGTGACGGTCGGCCTGTATGAACTTTGCCGGAGTGGCGCGCTTGCGAACGGCGAAGGTCGTGCGAAGCGTGGCACGAAGGGCGCCTGCGAGACGGCTCCCGCGACTATCCAGCAGATTGACGGATTCAAGAAGTTTCTCGACCGCTACCTGACGGGCCAGTACCACGACCAGGCGTGGCGCGACAACTTCCTCAATACGCTCGTGCAGCGCCTGCACCCCACGCGCAACGAACTTTCGGCTCTCTTCGGGCTGTTGCGTAACCTTGCCGGCAAGCCTGCGCGCCTCGAACATGCCGCCGAGAAGGCGGAAAAGGCCGCTAAAGCTGCTGAAAAAACGGAAGAGGCTCGCGGGCAGTAACACCCCGCAATAAACAATCGGTTAGCAATAAGCAACCCGCAAAAACTATGGAAGTTGAATTCAACATCGCTGGGCGAATTTTGTCCAAAGACGGCACGCGCGCCATTTCGCTTGCCGAAATCCTCGCATCGCCCGTTGCTGCGGGAGCCGCGAATGTTGCCGCCGACCTTACCGAAGACATGCTTGCCGCCTACTGCAAGGCTGTCTCCGTGCAGAATTCCTGCAAGGTCTACTTGTGGAAAGACCGCGAGGAATACGGCAACGCCAACGTGTTCAACGGCGGTTCCGATTACGAAGTCGTGAACGAAATCTGCTTCTTGTGTATCTATGACTGCGGAAACGAAGTGGCCCGTGAAACCACGGACCACTGGAATGAAAAGATTGACGCTGTTATCTGATACGGCTATCTAGCCCAGTGCTTTAATTGCGAAAGGTGCGAGTCGAAGAACTTGCGCCTTTCTGCATCCGGCGTGTTTTCGGGGTTAGGCATGTGCGAAAGCAGAAAGTCCAGTAGGGTGTCCTTGCTTGTGTAGGTGAACTTGCCGTCTACGTAGCACCACTTGCAGTAATCCTCGTTGAAGTGTCCGTCGGTCTCGCGGCTGATCATCGCGTCGTCGCCGAGGGGCATGCCGCAGCACTGGCAAAAGAGCTGGCGCGGGGCCCCGAGCAGGGTGTTTATGGAAACATTGAATTCCTTCGACAAAATCTTGAGCATTTCGGTGTTCGGCTGCGTCTCGCCGGTTTCCCAGCGGCTTACGGCCTGGCGCGTCACGCCGATGCGTTCTGCCATCTGGTCTTGCGTGAGGTTGTTCTTTTCGCGGATGTTCTTGAGAATTTCGTAGGTCTGCATTTAAACTCCTTTTTTAGTACGGGCTAAATATACTTTTGAACCCCTTGTAAATCAAGAAACAGGCTGTTGCTATTTGTAAATTATATATTTGCATCATGACCACGAAGACAATCAAAATTCAGTACCTCGACGATTCCATCCCGAAACTCACCTACATTGGCGGCAAGTCCGACTGGATAGACCTCGCCGCGGCAGAGACCGTGACGCTCAAGGCGGGGGAGTTTAGGCTCATTCACCTGGGTGTGGCGATGAAGTTGCCCGAAGGCTACGAGGCGCATATCGCCCCGCGCAGTTCCACGTTCAAGAACTTCGGCATTCTGCAGGCGAACTCGGTGGGCGTGGTGGACTCGAGCTACTGCGGTGCGAACGACTGGTGGAGAATGCCCGTGTACGCCACCCGCGACGTGACCATCGAGAAGGGAAGCCGCATTGCGCAGTTCCGCATCATGGAAATCCAGCCGACGCTCACCTTTGAGGAAGGCCCGCTTGAAGGCGTCGACCGCGGCGGTTTCGGAAGCACCGGTGTGGTCTAGGGCTTGTTTCCGGCGTATCTTTTTTGTCATAAAATCGGGAACGCGTTGAGAACATAATCTTTTGTAAATTCTCAATTTACGTGTGTTTTTTGAGAAAAAACTGCTATATTTATTTTTGTAGGCGTGAGGACCTCGGGTCAAGCTCCTACGAAATTAGCCCCTGTCACCCCGGCAGGGGCTTTTTTTTACCCCTGTATACACAAAATCTTTTTTCCCGAGCCTTTTTTAGGTGCGGGGAGTCTATTTTTAGTTGCAGAAATGGTGGCGGGCTGAACCGCCGTCAAAAAAGCAAGGATGGAATATGATTGACGTTAAGGGCAAATGGACCCTGATTACCGGCGGCTGCCGTGGTGTTGGCCGTCTCACCGCTATCGAGATGGCCAAGCTTGGTGCAAACATCATCTTGCAGGGCCGCGACAAGGCGCATGCCGAACCCGTGATTGCCGAACTCAAGAAGTATGGCGTGGAAGTGCGTGCCGTGGGCTGCAACCTCGAAAGCGAAGCCGAAATCGATGCCGCCCTCGCTGAAATCGACAGTTGGGGCGTGCAGGTGGACCTCGTGTTCAACAACGCGGGCCTCATGAGCCATTACTTCACCGACTACCTGACCAACACGATGGACGATTTCCACCATGCGATGGCGGTGAACTTCTTTGCCCCTGTGAAGATTGCCTACCACTTCTTGCCGAGCATGATCGAGCGCGGTTTTGGCCGCATGCAGCTCACCACGAGCGGCATCGCGAACGAGCCGGAACTGATGGGTTATGCCTGCGCGAAGGCCGCCCTCACCAAGTTCGTGAAGGATTTCGCCTGCAAGCTGAACGGCACCGACGTGATGATGAACGTGATGGACCCGGGCTGGCTCCGCACCGATCTCGGTGGCCCGAATGCCCCGAACGCTCCCGAAACCGTTATTCCGGGTTCCATGGTCTCCGTGCTCTTGGACGACAAGAAGAGTGGCCGCTGGTTCAGCGCGCAGGAATTCACGGGTATGACCCTCGCCGACGCTGTCGAAAAGGGCAAGAAGGTCGAAGCGTAATACGGAAAAATCGCGCTATAATACCGAAATTCTCGGATCTTTGTAAAAAAAAGCCTGTCGGCATGGCCGATGGGCATTTTTATTTAAAATAAAACTAATTTATATAGAGTAAATTCTTACAAAGAAAGGAGAAATAATATGCGTTCATTCATTGCCGCATTAATGTTGCTCATGGCTGGGGCCTGGGCTGCCGGAAATGGTACCAGGTCGAACCCGCTTACCGTGGAATCTGCGGAGGATCTTGACGATCTGCGCCTGGCCGTGATTACCGGGACTGCATACAAGGGAGTGCCCGTTCCGGATATGGGTAAAGGCATGTTCTTCAAGCAGACCGCGGATATCGATCTCTCGACCAAGTACGGTCGCGAAAAAGGCAATTGGAAGGCTATTGGCCCGTTTGCCGGGAGCTATGATGGCGGTGGCTTCAAGATTTCGAACCTGTTTGTCGACGAAGATGTGAATGTGGCCATGGGTCCGGCTCTTTTTGGTCCCATCATGGCTGACTCCGATGATACGCTCTATTTCGAGAACATCGTTGTCGATAAGGCTTATCTTCATGTTTCAGAGACTACTGGTGCGATTATAACGCAGATTGTATCGGGCGTTGTTGTCGCACGCAACAATACGGTCGATTTGGAATACAAGTCTGGCGCGACTGCGGAGGGTTCGCAGGTTGGCGGCATCGTGGGCAATGTGGTTTCTGATTGGGCCGGCTTTTATAACAATACAGTAAAAGGCTCTTTCCACGTGGCTTCTGTCAACGCAATGTATGTAGGTGGCCTTGTCGGAATCTTGATTGCGGATGGAAACTTTACTGGCAACACGAATGAAGCCAAGATTATTGTCAGCGGTGATGTCAGTGTGACCGCAGGCGGCTTGGCTGGGCAGAATATTTCTTCGACCGTGATTAAGGATAATACGAACAAAGGCGACATTACGGTGGAGACCTCCAAGGGACTCTCCTTTATAGGGGGTCTTATTGGTGTCAGTACCGTATATGGTTACCGGAATACGTATGTCGGCAATGTCAATTACGGCAAGATTGAATTTACGGGCCGGGACGCCTCCTTGGGCGGACTCTTCGGGTTGATTCAGGGGGATTCTACTCTGGTCTTGGACAGCTGCATCAACCAGGCCAACATCAGTTATCATGGAGCCGGATCGCAGGAAGATGTTTATGTTGGCGGTGTTGTCGGTTTGTGGGAAACCACAGTGGGGAGTCGCCTGCAGAACTTCGGGAATATCCTTGTCGAGAATGCTGACAATCCCTATGTGGGAGGACTTGTCGGCTATGTGCGCGAAGGTACTAAATCCATCACCCTCAAGCAGTCGGTCAACAGTGGCGAAATCACAATCAAGAAGGAACCGGCCGTGGACGGCAAGATTGCGGGCCTGGTTGGCACCACGGACTCCCTGGAATTCGCTGAACTGGATAGTTGTACCAACATGGGCGATATCGAAATCATTGGAACTGCTGACCAGACTCTTGTCACGAGCGAATATGCCATAGTCTATTCGGGTGTACGCTTCCAGGCCAACGCCTGCAAGAACGAGGGCTCGGTTCTATTCCTGGATGGCACCATCGGTATTCCGACGCCTGTTGTCGCAAAATCTATGGAAATCCGCGTGGCGCAGGTGGGCGAGGGGCGTATCACCCTCGAAATCCCCGGAATGGAGTCCTTTGCTGCAGGTCGCGTGCGTGCGGGAGTGTTCTCGTACGACGGAAGGCGCCTGCCGGTGAACTTGGATGCGTCTGGCAACCTGCTGCACCTGGAAGGCCTGCCGTCGGCTGGACGCTTCCTGGTCCGGGTCTCGATGCCCAGCGGAAATCGCTCGATTCCTGTCACGTTGCATTAATTCCTTGCTATATTTCTAGGCATGAACAATTCTCAATCCCGCAGCAAGCTTCGTGACGAAGTGTATACCCAGATGATGTGCGCCCAGGCGCGCCTCAGTAAAGACCAGAATACCCAGATGGGGGCGGTGCTCGTGAGTGCCGAAGGCCGCGTCATCAGTACCGGCTATAACGGCGCCCCCGCAGGTTTTGACGACGAGACTGTGCCGTACACCCGCGAAAAGCAACTGCTGGCTTACGACCTGCTTGATGCCGATACGGGTGAACTCCTGAGCCATCACGAGTTCGAGGCGAACAAGTACCCCTTCATGGTGCATGCCGAAATCAATGCGCTGCACTATGCTCGCGGCAAGGTGCCTCCTGGTTCCAAGCTGTACGTGATTGGGTTCCCGTGCGAACGTTGTGCGCTTGACGTGAGCCTCTCCGGCGTTGCCGAGGTGTTCGTGACCAAGGACGATTACGACCCAAAGTCCACACTCAACAACAGCCGTGATACCGCCTACTACATGTTCGCGCAGGCCCATATCGTGGTGACCCTCTGTGGTAAGCGCATCCGCCCGGTAGTTTCCAAGCCCGCGGCGAAGTAGTGAAGTTTCGATTCAATTAAAAACGGTTCCCGTCTTGGATGACGGGAACCGTTCTTGATTATATGGCTACTTTTTTATTTGTACTTCTTGACCAATTCGTTTGCGTTTACCGGAATGACAAGGGGCTTGTTTTTCTTTATGGTGTATTCTCCGCCTGGTGCTGCGAGTATAATGTTTTTTGATGCATCCGTAATCTTTATGTTTTTTAATTTTAAATCGGGGACGTTTGTTCTAAAATCGCAAGATATTTCGAATTCTTTTAAATCTTCTACTTTTTTTGATCCATTTAGACTAACATCGAAGTCGTCGCCTTGATTACGTACAAAAATGTTGCCTTTATGGTCTAGTTTGTAAGAATTTCTATTTCCTTGTTTGTCTTTAATTGTAAGGAAAACGGGGCGACCATCGTTACCGTTGAGTGTGTGAACGTGTATTTTTAATTTCGAAACTGTTGGTGCAGGTGGAGGAGGTGGAGTGGGCCCAGTGGGATCAGTGGGACCAGTGGTTGTCGGTGGGGTGGTTCCTTTTTCTGTATATAATTCGGATGTGTATGGACCTGAATCGAGCCGTTCTGTTTGATAACCGTCAATATACACTTCTAGACCTTCTCCTTTATTTATGCGGTCCAGTATACTAGAATTTAGGGTGTATTTACATACCATATTGGATGATTCGACTAAATTCTTCAGTGTTGCTTTGTATTTCGTGAAAGAAGACTGTTTTGATGTCTTGATGTTGAAAACGAATTCATTTAATTTAGTCAGTTTATGTTGTGTTCCTGCATTTGTGAATGTAATGCAATCTTTTTTTCGTGATAAATCGTAAGGAGCAATCCTTGACATTGAAAGAATTTTTCCAAGTAAGTTCCGATCATTGTTTTTCTTTTGTAAAGCTTTTATACAATCGTCAATTCTTTTGGGCTTGTCGGTTCTTAACGCGTCCCAAAGTTGAATGTCTGTCAGTTTTAAATTTGCTCGGTTTTGAACAAATTTGTATTCAATCTATACAAATTTGTATGATACATATAAACGAATTAGTTTGTTTTACAAAAAGGGGGTTGATTTTTACAAAAAACTTTTTTATTTCTTTCAAAAGAAAATGGCTCCCGTTCTGCGGAACGGAAGCCCTTTGGAGTTTAATTCGTTGTCGGCTGTATTTGCCTAGAAGATGACCGAGATGGCAAAGAAGTGATAATGGTTCACTCCGCCGATTATCGAGTCGTAGTCCGTAAGTCCGAAGGTGGCTCTTGCGCCGATTTCAAAGGGGGGTATGATGAACCCGAAGCCCACGGGTGCACCGAGCGTAAAACTTGAGTAGGGTTGAAAGTTGTAACCCCACTGGATGCCTCCTTCCACATAAAAGAATGAGAGGGGAATGAACCTTGCGAGGATGTTGTTGCTTAGGTCGAAAAAAGATTTCTTGTATTCTGGATATCCCTTTGAATATCTGGATTCATATTCGCCATGAATCATGAAGAAACTGGTCTCGATTTCGATGGGAAAGGTCAGGTACTGGCTGCCGGTCCCGATGAACCGCTTCGCGATGAAATCAAATTCGGTATGGTTTTTGTCCTTCCAGTTTAGTTTTTTCGTGACGGGCCTGGTAAATGCGAGCGAGACACCCCATTTCTTGAAGACTCCATCCTCTGCGGTAGACTGCTCGCCTGTTTCAGGAGCGAACGGAGTCAATGCCGAATCCGTTTGGGCAGAATTTGTGTTGCTAGTGTATTCCGTGCTTTCGTTGTCGGTTGCGTGGGCATGGCCTGCCACGAAAGCGACAGAAATCGCGAGAGTCATTATCACTTTTTTCATATGGAATCCCCTAGTACCTTGTCAAAAATACAAAATAACAGGGGAGGACGGGTTTAAGAAAATGCTTTTTTATTTCTTTCAAAAGAAAAGGGCTTCCGTCCTGCTGGAAGGAAGCCTTTGGGGTATTAAAGTTATGCTTGTTTGTCTAGAAAACGACCGATAGGGACAATACTTGGAACCTGGTCACGCTGCCTACTGTAGCATTGCGGTCTGTCAGGCCGATGGTGACCCTTTCGCCGATTTCGATGGTGTCTGCGATCCTGAAGCCGAAGCCCATGGGAATTCCGAGCGTAAAGCAGCCCTTGGGCGAGAAGTTGATTCCCCACTCGATGCCTCCTTCCACATAGAAAAACGAGAGGGGGGCGAACCTTGCGAGGATGTTGTTGCTCAGTTCGAAAAACGACTCATAGTATTCGCGGTCGCGATAATCGTATCCATAATAGCTCGAATAGGAACGGTATTCGTACTCGCCGCCAATCCAGAAGAAACTGGCTTCGAGTTCTATGGGAATGGTCAGGTAGCGGTTTCCGGTCTCGATGAAGCGCTTCACGATGATGTCGAACTCGATGTTGTCATCTGAGGAACTGTACTGGTAGAAGTCGCCGTCCATCGAGATAGGTAACGAAAGTGCGAGCGTGATGCCCCATTTCTTGAGGGCGGAGCCCGCCGCGGTAGACTGCTCGGCAGTTTCGGACGTGTATGTTGTCGATGCAGAATCCTTCTTGACTGGGCTAGGGTTGCGTGTGTATCCCTTGTTCCCGTAGCCGCTTGCGTAATAGCCGACCTCGCCGCCGGCCAGGAGCGGCGCGACGGACAGGGCGATAAGCGCTAGAATCAGGCGAAATCGCATGGAACCGCCTTATTCGATGGAGGATTCGGGCTGGGCAGCTGAGAAAGCCGGATCCTGCGCTGTTTCGGTCGGAGTGCTGGCTCCGTTCTCGATAGGAACGTAGCGGACGCCGAGACCCACGTAGTCGCAGCCTAGCACGACTCTCTGCTGCTGGGTGCTATTGTCCGAGGTGTATTCGTACTTGTATGTTTCTTCGGAACGGATGTTCAGCACGTCGTGGATGTTCTTGTCCTTTTCGACAACGTACTTGACGAAATCCAGCGTAGAGCAGGGCTGGTTGGTCGAGTGGGTAATGGTCCGCACGATCTCGACCTTGAGGTTTCCGACAACGCGAGCCTCGTTGGCCATCTTGTCGGAGTAGCCCGAGACGACGGCCCTGTTCACGTTGCCTGTAGAGTGGGCGCAGCCTGCCACGAAAACGGCAGAAATCGCAAGAAGCAGAATCTTTTTCATGTGGTATCTCCAATAATGTAACCAAAATATAACATAATTGGGTGCGGATGCGAAGTGGTCATATGTTTGCACCTGCCAGAAGTGATGTGTGCTTCACAACAAAGGGTGCTGCTTTTTTGTGCATTATTTGTCCGGATGACATATTTTGTCGCCGGGAATATCTATATTAGTGCACATGGTAGCAGTAAACAAGTCTAAGAAAGAAATCAAGTATCTCTGCACGGATTGCGGCAACACGACGCCCAAGTGGGTCGGGAAGTGCCCGTTCTGCGGGGCATGGAACACCCTCAAGGAACATGCGGTAGAGCCTGTCAATACGGGCGCGGCGCGAGGCGGGCGCGGGCTTGGAGGTCCAGTCCACCAGGTGGTGCCTTTGCGCGATGTGGCCACGGAAGACACGCGGCGGCTGAGCACCGCCAATGCGGAATTTGACCGCGTCCTCGGTGGCGGGCTTGCACCAGGTTCCCTGGTGCTCATCGGTGGCGACCCTGGTATCGGCAAGTCAACCCTGGTGCTCACGACGCTCGCCACGATGACAGCCGCCGGCGTGAAGAGCCTTTACGTGAGCGGGGAAGAGAGCGCCTGCCAGGTGAAACTTAGGAGTGAACGCCTGAACGTCTCGGGTTCCGACATGCTGCTCCTTTGTGAAACGAGTCTCGAGAAGATTATCGAGCATGCGAAAGAGGTCAAGCCGCAGGTCATGGTCATCGATTCCATACAGACGGTTTACAAGGGCGACCTCTCGGGCACGCCGGGGAGCGCCTCCCAGCTCCGCGAATGTACGCTCGACCTCATGGTGTTCGCGAAAAATACGGGGTGTATCACCATCCTTATCGGGCACGTGACGAAGGATGGCCAGATTGCAGGCCCGCGAATCCTCGAGCACATGGTCGATACAGTCGTCTACTTCGAGGGCGACCGCAACCACCAGTACCGCCTGCTGCGCACCATCAAGAACCGCTTCGGTGCTACCGACGAGATTGGCGTGTTCGAGATGACGAGCCACGGGCTTGAGTCGGTGGCGAACCCGAGCCGCGTTTTCTTGCAGGAGAATACTCCGCCTACACCGGGAAGTGTCGTATGCTGTACGCTCGAGGGCTCGCGGGCGCTCCTCTTCGAGACGCAGGCGCTCGTGAACCAGACGGGTTTCGCCGTTCCCCAGCGAGTGGCCGCGGGCATCGACCCGAAAAGGCTCACCATCATTCTCGCCCTGCTCGAAAAGTTCGGCGGGGTGTCGATAGGTGCTTCCGACGTGTTCGCGAGTATCGCCGGCGGGATGAAGGTGACCGACGCCTCCTCGGACCTGGCGCTTGCTCTCGCGATTGCGAGCAACCATCTCGGAATCCCGCTTTCGCGGCAGACCATTGCCGTGGGTGAGCTCGGGCTTTCGGGCGAGGTTCGCAGTGTCGCGCTTCTGGACCAGCGGCTGAAGGAGGCGCGCCGCCTCGGCATGGTGGAGGCTGTCGTGCCGGCGAATGGCAAACTCCCCGAAGCCCTCGAGGGCATGAAGGTCGTGCGCGTGCATAGCCTCTCCGAGGCGATTTCCTGGCTTATGGACAAGAAGTAACCTTGCAAAAAGCAAAGAAGAAGCCCCGCAATAATGCGGGGCTTTAAAGTCTGTTAATGGTTCCGATTACTCGTCGTCTTCATCGACGTGTTTTTTCTTCTTTTTCTTTTTCTTCTTCGGCATGGCGTCGTCAGCCACAGAGGACTTCCTGTTGTTCCCCTGGACGACCACTTCGGCGGCCTTTTCGCCCGGCTTGGTGAAGCCGTACTGACGCGGGTCGAAGCCGGCAGGGAACTTGGTACGGCTGTCGTAGACAACCTTCTTGACTGTGCACTTCTCGATCTTGGCGTCGCTCAGGTCGGCACCGGAGAAGTCGACGTTCTGCATCTTGGTGTCGGCGTCGATCTTCACGTTCTTCATCTTTGCGTTGGTGAAGCGCACGTCGACGAGCTTGGCACCGGCGAAGCTTGCACCGTTGAGCTGGGCACCGATGAAGTCGGTCTTTTCGATGGTGGAGTTCGCGAGGTTGGCCTTGTCCATGTCTGCGCCGTCGAAGATGTTCTTCTTGACGTAGGCGCCGTCGAACACGGCCTTGGTAAGGTCGGTGCCGCGGAATTCACACTTGCTCACTTCGGTATCGAAGAAGGAAGCCTTGGAAAGCTTGGCCTTGTCGAAGTTGGACTTCTTGACGAGGCCCTTGTCGAATACCACGCCGGAGAGGTCCTGGCCCTGGAACTTCATGCTGCTCAGGGTGGACTGTGCGAACTTGGCCTTCTGGAGCTGGGTCTTGGAGAGGTCGACATCGTCGAACTCGGTCAGGGAAAGGTCGGCTTCCTGGAGGTTCACGTTCTGGAACTCGGCGCCGCTGAAGTTCGCCTGTGAAAGACCCGCCTTGGAGAAGTTCACGTTGATGAGGTCGACACCCTTGAAGTTTGCGGCGATGAGGTTACATGCCGTGAAGTCGGTCTTCACGATGGTTGCCTTCTTGAGGTTGACTTCGCCCATCAGGGAACGGGAGAAGTTCGCGTTCGTGAGGTTGGCCTTGGAGAGGTCGGCGCGGGTAAGGTCCACGTCCATGACGGAGGCCTGGGTAAAGTCGGTCTTGCTGAAGTCGGTTTCATCGGAAACCTTCATGGCGTCAAGACGGGCGTTCTTGAAGTTCACGTTGGGGAACTGGCTGCCAAGGAGCGTTGCACGGTAGAGGTTGCCTTCTTCCATGTCTGCGCCCTTGAAAGAGGAATTACGGATGTCGGCGCCGCTGATGATGACTTTCTTCAGGTCTGCATTCTTGAAGTTGGCTTCGCTAATCACGGCGTTCTGGAAGGACACTCCCTCGAGCTTTGCTTCCTGGAAATTCGGCTTTTCACCAGCGCTGCGCTGGAAGTCGGTAACTCCCTTCTTGGCCTTGGCGTTCGAGAAGTCAAATCCGTCGATACGCTTGTCGCGGAAGGACGTGTTGAGATCCTGACCCGAATAGTCTTGGGCAAAACCGCCAATTGTCAGCGCTCCGATAAGGAAAACACCGAACTTCGAAATCATCTTCATATTCATAGTAAACTGTTCCTTTTATGGAAAACCAATAACGTATAGCCTTAAAATAACTAAAAAAATGGAAAAACAATCACTTATTTGAAAAAACTCCATTATTTTTTGCGTAAAAAACTAATTTTGCGCTTACAATGTCCTTTTTTAAGTTTGAAACGTACGATTTGGTCGTCTGCGGGGCTGGCCCTGCAGGCCTTATGGCCGCCTGTACGTATGCCAAGCGGACGCAGGGGGCCGGACGGGTTCTGCTGCTCGATAAGAAGGCTCCCTGGAAGGAACCGATTTTCTGCGCCGAGGCGGTCTCGGCGAACCGGCTTGCCAAGTTGTGGCCTATCGACCGGTCCTGGGTGCGTGGTCGCATCTCCGGAATATACTTTACCTCGCCCGATCGCCACAGGGCGGAATTCTACAGCAAGGACTGCGGGCTTATCCTGGACCGTTCCGGATTCCACCACGCGCTTGCGGACGGCTGTGCCGAAGCGGGTGTGGAATGCCATTTCGACGCGCTCGTGAAGTCACTTGCACGCAATGATGACGGCACATGGAACGTTTGCGTGAAGGGCCCCGAATCCGTTACGGAAACTGTAAAGGCGAAGGCGGTTGTCGATGCGACTGGCCCGGGTGCGCGCCTTACCCATGGCATAGAATGCCTCGAGGGTATTGAGGCCGGCGATACCGATCTCGAGCCCGCTATTTTTGCGGTTGCAGAAGGTATCGAGCACAGTCCCGAACACATTGAACTCTTTTTCGGAAGCGAGTTCCCAGACGGTTACGGTTGGATTTTCCCGCGTGACGGCGTGGAGGTGAACATCGGTTTTGTGCTCGGCAAGAATGTAAAGTTGGGTGTTTCGCTGCGTGAAAAACTGAAGTCCTTTATTGCGGAACGCTACCCGAAGGCGAATGTCAAGGCCATCTATGGCGGCATGATTGCCTGTGGGCAATCGGAGCGGCCCATGGCCCGCTGCGGCCTTTTCAAGGCCGGCGATGCCGCCAGCTGCGTAAACCCCATCAGTCGTTCGGGCATCGTGGAATCGATGCTGTGTGGAAAGATTGTCGCGGAATCCACCGTGGAATGGCTTGCGGCATCTGCTCCCGAAGTGCGTGAGAAAATCGAGGCATCGGTTCTTGACCGCTGGATGGAAGCGCTTGGCAGGACGCACCTGCAGATTGCCCGCGCAAAACCTGGGTTCAATGCCATCAAGGATTCCCAGTTCGACCGTGCGGCAAAGAGCCTCTCTAAGCTGCCGCGCGAAAAGCAGACCTTGTTCCGCATATTCTTTACGGTGCTCTGCGCGAGCCCGTCGCTCATCTGGAAAATGCGTTCGTTCTTAAAGTAGGGAATTATGGCAGGCTTGATTACAGAAAGGACAGAAGAAGTTCGCGCGATGTTTGCGTCGTTTGCCGATCCCGATGACAAGTGGAAGTATTTGCTCGACCTCGCTCGTGCGCATAAGGGCATGGATGCTGGCCTCAAGGATGCAAAGTTCATTATCCAGGGCTGTGCGTCGACGATGTATCTTGTGCCCAAGTTTGCCGATGGCGTTCTGCATTTCGAGATGGACGTGGAAGGCGGAACCACGAACCCGCTTATCAGTCGCGGTCTCGGTGCGCTTGCCCTGAAGGTCTACAACGACTTGCCGCCCAGCGAAATCCTCTCGCTCGACCCGGTGTTTTTCCAGGATATCGGCCTGAATGTCGGACTTTCTCCGACGCGCTCGAACGGGTTCGCAAGTCTCGTGAAACAGATTTATCTATATGCCCGCGTCTACGACGCGATTTCAAAAAGGTAGGGAAATATGGTTAGCTTCTTGAATGGAAAGAGCCCCTTTGATGAGGCCGAAGAAAAACTCGAAGCGGGTGAGACTGTCAACGGTCGCCCGAAAATGCCGACCGGACCTATCATGGGTTGGCAGGACGGCGTGTTCCTCCTGGTGATTGTCGCCCTGATTGTGGGTGGCTACCAGTACTACCAGTATGCCAAGAAGAATAGCGCCGAGACGTTTGCGAGGTGCGATGCCCTCTATGCGGCCGCGGCAGAAGACCCGGCGAAGTACCCCGAGGTCGAAGCCTGCTACGACAGCACCTGGGACCTTGGGTTTGTGAGCGATTCCATGGAAGTGCTCCGCCAGAACCGTCAGGGTCAGATTGCCGACATGCGCAACGCCCAGAAGGATATCCTTGAAGATGCCAAGATTTCTCTGGAAGATGGCGATACGGCGAAGGCTGTGAAGGCTTTGAAGGATTATGCCGGTGCGATGTTGCTCCGCCCGTCCGATGCTGCGGAATGGAATAAAATCGTAGCGTTGCCCGTGGCCGAAAGCAAGCCCGAAACTCAGCCGGAAAGCCCGGCTAAGTAAAAAATATTCCTTTCTTGCAAAAAATAATTGTAAATTAAGTGCATGTCTAAATTGATTGCACTCGATGGAATGACGCCTCGCCTGGGAAGCCGCGCCTTTGTGGCTGACGGGGCTGTTCTTGTTGGCGACGTGGAAGTGGGGGATGACTCCTCCGTCTTCTACAATGCTGTCTTGCGAGGAGACCTTGCGCCAATCCGTATCGGGAAGCGTACGAACATCCAGGACAATGTCACGGTCCACGTGTCGACCGGAGTGCCGACTGTTATCGGGGACGAGGTGACTGTCGGGCATAACGCCGTGCTCCATGCCTGCACTATCGACGACAACGTGATGGTCGGTATGGGCGCTATCGTGATGGATGGCGCGCACATAAAGAAGAATTGTATCGTGGGGGCCGGCGCTATCGTTACGCAGGGGAAGGAATTCCCGGAGAATTCGCTGGTGCTCGGTGCGCCTGCGCATGTGGTGCGCGAACTCACGACCGAAGAAATCGAGGGCGTGCGCGGAGGCGTGGATCGCTATGTCGAAATCAAGGATAAACTCCTAGAGGCATAGCGCATGGCGTACAAGTTCTACTTCTTGATTAATCCGATTAGCGGGGGCGGACAGGGGAAGATTATCAAGGAATTCCTGCCCGAGATTATGGAATCCATGGATTTTTCCGCCGACGAATGGAAGGTGGAATTCACCCGCTACGAGGGCATGAGGGAGCAGATTCTTGAAGCCTTGTCGAGTACGGAGACTCTTATTGCGGTAGGCGGTGACGGAACCGTTTCTGCCGTACTCTCGACGATGCTTGCGTCAGGTTTTTCGAACAAGGTGAAAATCGGGCTTATCCCGCTTGGTACCGGAAACGACCTTGCCCGCGTGTTGAACCTCTACAAGCCTTTTGCCGACCAGGGCTTGCTTTTCCTGGTGCGTCGGCTATTGCGAGCCTCCGCCGAACCTTTCGATATCTGGAAGGTGAACGGCACGTATGCTCTCGCAAACTACTTTTCGGGCGGCATCGATGCCCGCATTGCACATGATTTTAACCAGGACCGCGCTACCGGAGTGATTTCCTCGAATTCGGTGATTGCGAACAAGCTGCATTATGTGCGCCGGTTCTTTGCCGACAGGAACTACCGGCTGGGAGCCTGTACGCTGTGCTACGTGGACAAGTTCGGTAAGACGCATACGAGCGACCTGACTGGGCATCGTACGGTAATCGTGGGGAACATCCCGAGTTTTGCGAGCGGTGCGAATCCGTTCTACAAGTCCGACATGGCTGATGGGTTCCTGGAGGTAGTCGACGTGCCTTCGATGCCGCTGTTTCTGCTTGCCATTGCCATTGGAAACCTGCCACTTGTGGGGTTTCTTTTCAAGAAGCATTTCCTCAAGTCGGTGAAGGTTCATTCGCTTTCGCTCACCGTACCGCAGGGTGAGTTCCTGCAACTTGATGGCGAGGACCTGAGCGGCAAGCTGGGCGATACGGTCACTATCGAGTTCGCAGCCCAGGTACAGATGCTGAAACTGGGGGATTGAGTGAAACCTGTTGCGCTTTCTGTCGTGTTGGACTGGCTGAAGTCCGAAAATTTCCTGTGTGACAACTCGAAGGACGCCCTGTCGCAGGTTGTATTGAAGGTCGCGCCGAGTACCGAGATAACAGGCTTTGCTTCCGTCGACCTGGCGGGGCCTGCCGATGCAAGTTTCTGGCTGGGAGACTCCGTAAAGAGTGAAACGAACTCGAACGGGTATTCTTCGGCGCTGCTCGGCAGTTTGCGCGCCGGACTGCTTTTTGTGCCGGCTGGGCTGTTGGCCCAAATGGCGTCGCCGGGTGCAGACTTTGCACCCTCTGTGGGCTGTGTCGTTCCTGTAGAATATCCGTACCATGCCATGGTGCGCTTTCTGGAAAGGTTCGCGGGTGAGCTTGCGGAAAATTGTGGCGATGCTCCGTTTGTTGCGGAATCCGCCCGCGTGCATGCGAGCGCCGTTGTCGAAGGTCGCGTGGGCGAAAATGCCGTCGTGGGTCCGGGCTGTGTGGTGATGCGCGGGGCGACGCTCGGCGCAAACTGTGTGCTCGAGGCGAACGTGACGGTTTACCCGAATGTTGTCGTGGGCGAGGGCTGCGTGTTTCAGGCGGGCGCGGTAATCGGTTCCCGCGGGTTCGGCTTTTATGAATACGAAGGCGTGCGCCGGCCTGTCCCGCACCTTGCGGGTGTGCGCATCGGGCGTGAATGCAGTTTCGGGGCCAACATGGTGGTCGCCGCCGGGTTCCTTTCGCCGACGACTATCGGCGACAAATGTCACTTCGATTCTTTCGTGCAGGTGGCGCATAACTGCCGTCTCGGGAACAATATCTATATGGCCTCGCAGTCGGGGCTCGCGGGCTCCGTGACGGTCGAAGACGACGTGGAACTTGCGGGCGGCGCGCAGGTGGCGGGCCACCTCACCCTCGGGAAGGGTTGCCGGATTGCCGCGAAGGCGGGCGTCACCAAGAGTATCCCTGCGGGGCGAGTCGTCTCCGGGTTCCCCGCTGAAGATATTGAAGTTTGGCGCCGGTCTATGGTGCGCCTCCGCCAGATGGGGAAGAAGTAGCGTGTCTGCAGTTAAAACCATCGAGTTCTCTTCGCCATCTCTCTCGTCCAGGGAGTCGACTGTCCGCGTGGACCTTCTCGAGAAGGACCCGAACAGGGTTCCGCGTGTCTGCTGGAACGTTGCGGGAGAGCGTTTCTATTCTACGGATGCCTTGCATTGTTACGCCGAATTGGAGTACAATGTGGCGCGTACCGCAATTTATTCGAAACCGGGCCTGGACCGCAGGCTTTCCCTCTGTTCTCCGGAACATCTGGCTCCCGTGTTTCTTGTGTGGCCTGAACTGCGGTTCGATGTGCATGCCACTGAAATCCCCATGATGGATGGGAGCGCGCTGCCCTTCTTCCATGCGTTGCGCCGCATCGCCGGTGTTCCGCAGGCAATCCGCTTCTACGACGCCCCCCTGGAGCATTCGTGGGAACTCCCGCGAGGCTACGTGAAGGTCTCGCCTTCGGATACATTCGAGGTGGAGTACGAGATTACCAGGCCTGACGGGTTCTCTTCGGCGGCAAGCCTTTCGGTGTATTCTGCCGAGGACCTCTACAGCGTGTTTTCGGCTCGGACGTTCATTTTCAAGGACGATTATGATGCGGCGCGCGCTGCTGGACTTCTGGGCGGGGTTGACGAGAGTTGCGGAATGCTGCTCGGAACCGAATCGCGGGTTGTTTACCGCATGGACGAGGAACCTGCCCGCCATAAAATTCTAGACTTGTTGGGCGATATCGCCTTCGCATGTCCTGCCTTGCCAAAGTTGCGCATTCAGGTGCTGAACGGCGGCCATACCATTCACCATAAAATCATGGAGAAACTCCTGCCTTATGTCTCTACTGGAAACCCTCAAGAAATCTGAAAAAGCTGGTGTCGTTTACGAAGCCGATGTGGTTCATGGCCTGCTCCCGCAGAAGGCCCCGTTTGCCTTTGTCGACGAGGTCCTGAGCCTCGAACTGGGCGACGGCAAGGATGTTCTCCCGTCCCTGGTGGGCCTCTACCATGTGACCGGTGAGGAAAAGTTCTTCCAGGGCCATTTTCCCGGCAATCCGGTGATGCCGGGTGTGCTTCAGGTGGAATCCATGGCCCAGGCGGCCACCCTCCTCACGATGATCGCCCGCGAGGCCGATGTGGTGGGCAAGCGCCCTGCCTTCATGGGGATCGAGAACTGCCGTTTCAGGAACCCCGTGCTCCCCGGCATGGACCTCCGCCTCGAGGTCAAGCTCCTCTCGGTGCGCCACGGTATCTTCAAGTATTCCGGCAAGGCCTTTTCTGGCGAAAAACTCATGTGCGAGGCCGACTTCGTGGCGGCGATGGTCTAGCAACGAATAAAAAATTTTACTATATTTAACGCCGGAAAAATTCAATACCTTAAAAGGAAGGTCTCATTATGGCAAGAAAGAAGATTGCACTCGTTGGTGCTGGTCAGATCGGTGGTACAATGGCTCTCGTGCTCGCCCAGAAGAATCTTGGCGACGTTGTCCTTATCGATATTCCGCAGACTCAGGGCATGCCGAAGGGCAAGGCTCTCGATATCATGGAAGGCCGCTCTGTCATCAACTCCTCCGTGGATCTTCAGGGTTCTACCGACTACTCTGCTATCAAGGGTGCCGATGTCGTGATCGTTACTGCCGGTTTCCCGCGTATGCCGGGCATGAGCCGTGACGACCTTCTGGACAAGAACTGCGGCGTTATCAAGACCGTTGCCGAAGCCATCAAGGAAAACGCTCCGGATGCTTTCGTCATCGTGATTACGAACCCGCTCGACGCCATGGTCTACAACATGCAGAAGCAGTCCGGTCTCCCGGCCAACAAGGTCATCGGCATGGCTGGCGTGCTTGACTCTGCCCGCCTCGCTTGCTTCGTTGCCGACGAACTCGGCGTTTCTGTCGAAGACGTGAAGGCCCTCGTGATGGGCGGCCACGGCGACACGATGGTTTCCATCATGGAATGTGTCACTGTCGGCGGCATCCCGGTTTCCCAGCTCATGAGCAAGGAAAAGTTTGCCGAACTCGCCAAGCGCACTGCTGGCGCTGGTGGCGAAATCGTGAACCTCCTCGGTCGCGGCTCCGCTTTCTACAGCCCGGCAACCTCTGCCGTGCACATGGCCGAAGCCTACCTCCTCGACAAGAAGAATGTGTTCTCCTGCGCTGCCATGCTGAACGGCGAATACGGCGTGAAGGGCCTCTACTGCGGCGTGCCGGTCGTGGTTGGCGCGAACGGTGTCGAGAAGATCATCGAAGTCACTATGAACGACGAAGAGAAGGCCGCCTTCGCGAAGTCCGTCGAGGCTTGCAAGAAGAACGCCGAATGGGTCGACGCTCATACGTAATAAAGAATGCCATCCCCGCCCCGCATCAACTCCGGCGGGGATCTTTCTAAAAAGTCCCTCGGTTAACGCCGGGGGCTTTTTTTTGTAACATAGCGCACATGGTGCGCTGTAGGCTGTGAGCGGAATCATAGCGGAACAGGGGTATTCGCTCTCCTGCGTTTTTTTACTTGGAAATAATGTTAGATTTTTAGCCGTGGACAGGATTAGAGAATATATCCCCAAAGATTCCCTGCTAGAGCAGTTTCTTCTTGTTGCTCTGCTCTTTCTTATCATTTGGCTTTTCAACAAGTCTTTCAAACTGTTCTTGAAACGTGCCGAAAGGCATGGCTTTGACCGCGCCGCGATTCCCTTGGTTTCTGACTTGGTCAAGTATACGACCTATGCGCTTGGGCTTTTGGTGGCGCTCAATATTTTGGGGGTGAATACCAACGGCCTCCTGGCGATGCTCGGTGCAGCGAGCCTTGCTGTGGGCCTTGCGCTTAAGGATACGCTTGCTAACATCGCGTCTGGTCTGTTGCTGCTGTTCTTGCGTCCGTTTGTTGCGGGAGACTACATCGAATGCGGTTCCATCAAGGGCAAGATTTGTGCCATCGGGCTTTTCAATACGACCCTCGAGACTTTCGAGGGCATTGCCGTGTCGGCCCCGAACAGGTCGCTCTGGGGCGCTCCTATCGTGAATTATGCCCGCAATCCCATACGCAGGCTGGATATTGAGATTGGGGTTTCTTACGACGCCTCGCTTGATGTGGTGTTCTGTGCCCTGCGCAGGATGGTTGAACAGGATACGAGTTTCCTGAAGGTTCCTCCTCCGAAATTCTTTGTAAGCAGTTATGCCGATAGTTCTATAAACGTCACGGTGTGGGTATGGGTGCGCACGTTCGAGTACTATGAACTCAAGCGAAAGTATTCCAGAATCATTAAGGATGTGCTTGACGAGCATAAGATCGAGATCCCGTTCCCGCAGCGAGTTGTCCACTTGGTGAAGGAGGGCGAGGAAGTGGCGACGTCGGGCGAACGCGTTCCTGATTTCGACGACCTTGTACAAGACGAAATTATCGTCGACGGGAAGCGTATTAGCGGCAAGTAAAGCGTAAATCCTTTTGTATCAATGCTTTTCTTGGCTTCTTTTTATCCTGAATGTGGACAATTTTATTAAATTAGTGTGTAAAACAATGCTTAAAAACGTGTTGTTTAGTTAAAAATGTTGACTTTTTATTTGTTTTGGTTTATATTTAGAGGGGGTGGAACAATAAAAGGGAGACTTTTATGATTGGCTGTATGGGATCACGCTTCGGCGTGCACACTATGTTCGGGTGCGTTGGCCTGGGGGTTGTGTTTGGAGCAACTGTTGTTTTCGCGGGGGATTGGTATGCGAAAGACAACTTGCAACCCGGTCACGACCCGAGCATGGTGCGGTTTGAGGACGGCTACGCCCTCATGAGCACGAACAATAATCTGCAACTGTGGACGTCTGAAGACGCCTACACGTGGAAGGACCATCGCTCTACCGTGAGTGGTGTTCCGCAGTGGGCGTACACCTATGCGCCCAAGACCGAGGGCATCTGGGCTCCGGATATTTTCTACATGAACGGCGAATACCGCGTGTACTACTGCGTGTCGGAATTCGGCAAGCGTAACTCGGCCATCGGCTACCAGGCGACGACTTCGATTATGCCGGGAACAACGGGCTACGGCTGGAAGGACCACGGTCATGTTTTCCATACCAAGGACGGAACAGACAAATACAATGCCATCGATGCCGACGTGGTGCGAGACACCGAAGGCGATTACTGGATGGCGTTCGGTTCGTTCGGGCTTGGCATTCAGTTGATCAAGCTTGATGCGACTTCGGGTTTTCAGGCGAACGACGACAAGACCGTCTATAACATCGCACGCCGTACGAGTACGGCAAGCGGGGGCGCCGAAGAAGGCCCGAGCCTCATCGAGCATAACGGTCAGTACTTCCTGTTCACCGCATGGGACAAGTGCTGCCAGCAGGGCGCAAACATCGAGCAGACCACGTACAAGACGGCTTACGGCCGCGCCGACAATGTGACGGGCCCCTACAAGGACCGTGCCGGTTACAATATGGCTACCGGCGGTGGCACGATTCTGTTGGAACGTTATGGTCGTTACGTGGGCCCGGGCGGCGGCGAGGCCTTCCAGGACTTGAATCGCGTGCGCTTTGTGCACCACTACTACGACTTGAACGGAGACAAGTACAATCACATTCATATACGTGATGTTGTCTTCACCGAGGATAACTGGGCTGAGATGGGACAGCCCTTCCTCGGGCGTTATCTGAGCGCTGAAGTGGAACACGGCGTGTTGACTCGCGCTGTTTCGGGCGACTTGGCCATTACCCGCAGCAATACGGCCTCTAATGGCGAATACCTGGCTTACGTGAATACGGAAGGTTCCAAGATTCACTTGCCCATGAACATTATGCAAGCGGGCGAGTACCTGCTGCGCTACCGCTACGCAAACGGCGGCGATGCGGCTGCGAACCACAAGGTGACTATCAACGGAAAGTCCCAGACGGTGGCGCTCCCGCCGACGGGTTCTTGGGGCACGTTCCCTGAAAAGTCCGTGGTGATGGTGCCTGCGACCCTTAAGCGTGGCGGCAACTTCATCGATATCGAACCGATGCCAAACGGCAATTTTGCGGAACTCGACCGCATTGATTTTTTGCGTGTAATAACCGATACGATTCCAGCAAACAGCTTTGACAACGGCATTCGTGTGCGCCTCACCGAGAAAGACAAATTGGGCATTAAGGATGGCGGTTATGCGATTTACGAGAATGTGGTGATGGACAAGCTTGATGATACTTTCCCGCGCCTTTGGGTGATGAATAAGGTTACCGGAAACATAGACATACGTGACGGGAGCAAGAATGGACCGGTAATCGCTTCTTGCGATTTGTCGAAGGCCTATGAATCGCGTGATGACAATTTTTTGGTTGACTGCGAGGGCTTTGAAAATAAAGGGGGGGTGAAGGATTTGTACCTGACTGCGTCGGGACTTTCGGACGAATTGATTATTGATCAGATTCAGTTTGAAGATGCTTATGTTTGCGGCGCATCATGTAGTGTTATTGGTTTTTCCAGCTCTAGTGGTTCCGCAATTACCTCCAGTAGCTCGGGCACGACTTCGATTGGTCCGCGCGTGAATCGTCAGGATTTGCAGCAGTCAGCTCGTAAGGGCTATCGCGACCTCAAGGGCCGTAGCTTCGACAAACAAATCCGTTACAGGGTGATGTTCTGATGAAACATTGCGTCCGAAACCTGGTGCTTGCAGGGGTGGCATCCGCTTCTTTTGCCTTCGCGGCGAATCCGCTCACGACGGATTTTTATTCGGCGGATGCGGCGGCGCTCGTGTATCACGATAGCCTGTTCATTTTCGCGGGGCACGACGAGCAGGGGCCGCAGGGCAATAACAACAAGGCGTTCGTGATGAACGACTGGCACGTGATGGTAACCGACGATATGGAGAACTATCACGATTACGGCGCGGTGCTGAGCGTCAAGACTTTCAAGTGGGCGAACGCGAGCGCGTTTGCGGGGCATTGCGAATACCGTAACGGCAAGTTCTACTGGTACGTGGCTGTGCACCATGCGACAATCAAGCAGGACGAGGGTTTTGCGATTGGCGTTGCGGTGGCGAATCATCCGTCGGGACCATGGACGGACGCGCTCGGGCATGCACTGGTAACCGACAACACGCAGAACGATGTGGCGCTGAATATCGACCCCGCGATTTTCTACGATGGCGATGACATCTGGATGTATTGGGGCTCGTGGAATGCGGGCCGCCGTGTGAAACTCAAGGAGAACATGATTGAGCTCGCGAGTACGCCCGAAGACATCAAGATCAAGGATTTTTTCGAAGCGCCCTGGATGCACAAGTACCGCGGCAATTACTACTTCAGTTACGCCTCGGGTTATCCTTCGACGACGAACTACTCGATGGCATCGAGCTTGAATGGTCCCTGGACGCAGAAGGGTGTCATCAACGACAAGCTTGACAATTCCGAGACGAACCACCAGGCTATTTTCAAGTATCTCGGGCACTGGTACTTTATGTATCATGGCGCGAACTCTCCGGGCGGCTGGACTTACCGCCGTTCCGTGAATATTGACTATCTGTATTACGACGAGAATGCGAACATCCAGAAAATTAAGCGCACCACGACGGGTGTAGACAAAGTAAATAATGCTCCGCTTGCCGAAGGGGGCTACCGCCTGATGGTTTCGCATAGCAATATGGCGCTTGAAGACGAAAACGGCATCGTGGTGCAGCGCCCGGCGGCTGATTCTGCCGATGCGCAACTCTGGGTGATTGCGAAGGGCGATTCCGCGCGCCATTACACGCTCAAGAACTTTGCGACCGGCCGCTACTACTGCCCGCCAAAGGCTTTGCTCGATACCGTCAAGACTTCCGAGACGGCTTGCAATATCCGCATCGAGAATGCGTCCGTGAACAAGGGCTACTACGTTTACGGCGATTATGACAGCGATTTTGTGGGCGACGTACTGAACATCTCGAAGGACGCGGGCATGCCCGTGATTACGTGGGTCCGCACCGGGACGGATAACCAGAAATTCCAATTCAAGGCCGCGAAGCTGCCGGAACCTGTCGTGGAATCCTCGAGTTCTTCGGAAATTGTTTCTAGTTCTTCAGAGATGTCGCCGGGCTCTATTTCTTCCGGCACGGACGCGATTGCTCCGCGCTCTGTCCGCCCCGACAATACGATGGTGCCTGCCCGCAAGGCCTACCGCGACCTCAAGGGCCGTCGCTACGATAAGCAGATCCGCTATCGGGTGATGTTCTAGGGTTGACGTAAAGTTCTTTTTGGACTAAAAGAAAGTATATTTAAATTGGCTGTGTGGAAAGCGAGGCGTTATGAAAAGAAACAACGTTGTTTTTGCACTTTCTGCACTGCTGGCGGGGCAGGCTTTTGCGGCCGATTGGTATGCGAAGGAAACCCGCTGGGCGGGGCATGACCCGGACATTATCCGTTACGAGGACGGCTATGCGCTTGCCACGACGGACAACCACATGCTCATGCAGTTTTCCGAGGACGCGCTGAACTGGAAGAACGGCGAGCCTGCTATGCCGGAATTTTCGAAGTGGCTTTACGACTACGCCCCGAACATGATCGACATCTGGGCGCCGGACATTCATTACATCGGCGGGGAATACCGCATGTACTATTGCGGTTCCGAGATGGGCATCCGTTCATCGGGCATGGGATTCATGTCGAGCAGGGAAATCGACCCGACCAAGCCCGGTTACGGCTGGACGGACCAGGGCGAAGTGATTCACACGGTCAAGAGCGACGCCTACAACGCGATTGACGCGGCGGTGCTGAAGGACCTGGATGGCAAGGTCTGGATGGCGTTCGGTTCGTGGGGCACGGGCATCCACATTCTGGAACTTAACGAAGAAACAGGCAAGGTGAAAGACGGTGCGAAGATGATCAACATCGCGAACCGCGGCGGTGCGGGAATCGAGGGCGCAAGCCTCATCGAGCACGACGGCTACTACTACCTGTTCACGGCGTGGGACAACTGCTGCAAGAAGGGTGCCGACCTCGAGAACAATTCCTACAAGACGACGGTGGGGCGCTCCAACCGCATTGACGGCGGGTATGTGGACCGCAGCGGCAAGGCTCTCCTGAATGGCGGCGGCACGATTCTGTTGAGCCGTTACGGGCGCTACTACGGGCCTGCGGGCGGCGAGGCGTTCCAGGACGTGAACCGCCAGCGCTTTGTGAACCATTACTACGACAAGAACGACGGCGGTAACTCTTACATACAAGTTCGCGACATCGTCTATACCGACGACGGTTGGCCGGAACTGGGGCAACCGTTCCTCGGGCGTTACCTGAGCGCAGAGGCGGAACATGGCGCCTTGACGCACGTGGATATTTCGAGCAGCTCCGATGCATCGAACGGGGAATTTTGCGCCTACATCAACTACGAAGACAGCAAGATTCGCCTGCCGATGATTATTCCGCAGGCGGGCGACTACCTGATCCGTTACCGCTACGACAACAACTGGACAGAAGACGGCGCGAACGGAAGTTCGCACTTCGTGAGCATTAACGGCAAGAACCAGGAAGTGGCGCTGCCGCTGACGGGCGCGTGGAGTGAATTCCCCGAGAAGTCGGTGGTGTACATCCCTGCAAAATTTAAGCGCGGTTCGAACTTCATCGAGATTACGAAGGGCAAGCATTATGCGGAACTAGACCGTCTCGACTTCTTGCGCATCATCCGCGATACGATTCCCGCGAATGGTTTTGATAATGGTATCCGCGTGCGTTTGACAGACGAAGATGAACTCGCCATCAAGGACGGCGGCTATGCAATTTTCGAGAACGTGATTACGGATTCCATCGTGGGCCCGGGCGTGCTTGTGCAGGTGAAGAACGGTGCCGGCGGTACTCTCTCGCTGCGCAAGGAAAGCAAGAAGGGCGACGTGATATCGAAATGCGAACTGCCTTCGGCGGGCGATGCCACCAAGTGGATTGACGTGCGCTGCACCAACCTGCCGGAACTCAAGGGCGTGCAGGACTTCTACCTGACAGCGGAAGGCCTCGGCGGCGAAACTCTTTTAGGCAATATCAAGTTCGACGAAGGCGTGAAAGATACGACGATTGCAATCCGTCGCATTGTTCCGCGCAATGATTTGCGGTTGCCTACCCAAAACAAAAAATACCGCGACCTCAAGGGCCGGCGGTATGAAAAACTTACCCGCTATAGGGTGCTGTTCTAGTTTTTGCTGATTGTCGCGATGACGTGTTCCGCGCCGAAGTTCGGGATTCCGATGGCGGTGAGGAACTTGCTCAGCGTGTGCTCGCTCTGGAAGTTGATGTTCTCTATCTTGAACCCTTCCTTTTTGCAGAGCGTGTAGAAGTCCTTCACCGTCAAAAGGCGGATGTTCGGCGTGTCGTACCATTCGTACGGCAGTTCCTTGGACTTGGGCATGCGACCGTGGAGCATGAGGCTTCCGCGGGTGGTCCAGTGCCCGAAATTCGGGAACGTGACGATTGCTTTTTTCGCAACGCGCAACAGTTCGTTCAGGAGCGCCACGGGGTCGCGGATTTCCTGGATGGTGCGGTTGATAATCGCGTAGTCGAAACTTCCGTCCTTCAGGTCCGAGATTCCCTTGTCGTCGAGGTCGCGCTGGATGACCTGCACGTCCTTCTCGATGCAGTCCAGAATGCCGGTGATGTTCTTCTCGATGCCGAATCCTGTCGCATTCTTCTTTTTGGAGAGGTAGTCGAGCAGGTCGCCACTACCGCAACCGAGGTCGAGCACGTGGCTGCCTTCTTTCACGAGTTTGCCGAGCAACTTGAAGTCGCTCTCCTCGTGGAACACGGGTACTGCCTGCGTGCCCTGCTGCGGGATAATCTTGGAATCGAGGAAACGCCCCACGGCCTTGCCGAGTTCGCCCACTTCGATGAGGAACCCGTCGTGCCCGAATTGCGTGTCGAGTTCGAGGCTCGTGACCGTCTTGCCCACGTTCAAGAGCGCGCTCGTGATGCGGCGGCTTTCGTGCGGCGGGAACAGCCAGTCGGTGGAGAGGTTCACGTTCAACACTTCGGCACCGATATCCTTGAAGGCATTCTCGATGCTGCCGTATTCCGTTTCCAAATCGAATGCGTCGGTCGCGTGCGCGATATGCAGGTAGCTGTTCGCGTCAAAGCGGTCAACGAACTTTTTGCCCTGGTAGCGCAGGTAACTTTCGATAGGCAGGTTCAGGTCGAACGGTGTAGAGTACGTGACGGCGTGGCTCTTGTTTTCTTGCGCCTGTGCGCGCTTGAACTTCTGTTCCATGCCGATGGCACTGAGGTAGGTGATGTGCGCGAGTTTGCGGGCGTTCGCTAGGCCTACATCGGGCTTCGCGACGCCTTCACCGTAGAAGTCGCCGTTGTTAAAATTCGGGTCTTGCGTAATGACGTCGCGTGCAACGACTTCGAATCCGAGCGCCTGGCTCGAGAAACGCGGCGAGCTCGCGATAATCACGATGCGCTTCACTTGTTTGGGGTAGTAGATGGCCCACTTCATGGCCTGGAAGCCACCCATGGAGCCGCCCAGGACGCAGTAGAATTCCTTGATGCCAAGGCCGTCGGCGAGTTCTTTTTGGGCGTGCACCATGTCGCCGATGGTGATGGTGGGGAAGGTGCTCCCGTAGGGCTTGCCCGTGCGCGGGTTGATGGTTGCAGGGCCTGTGGTACCCTTGCAGCCACCCAGGATGTTGCTGCAGACTACGAAGAAGCGGTCCGTGTCAATTGCCTTGCCGGGGCCGATGAGTTCGTCCCACCAGCCGGGCTTCTTGTCGCTTTCGGTGTACCAGCCGGCGGCATGCGCGTCGGCGGTGAGCGGCGAGCAGACCCACACCGCATTGTCGGCAGCCGCGTTCAGCTTGCCGTAAGTCTCGTAACGGATGGTAAGCGCGGGGAGCGTCTTACCGTTTTCCAGCACAAAACCGGCCTCGCCATAGTCCTTGACGAAGTCCTTCGGCTCAACGGGGCCGATACTGGATTTATGCGAATATTCACTCATATGCATAAATATAGTAAAAACTAATGGATGGCTGCTTATAGATTCCGGTTATAGTTACCTATGCGTTAAAGCTAGAAGTCGCTTGTGGGCGGTGTTCTAGGTGTCGAAAAATTGTATATTACACCTATAATATGCCGATTTTTGAAGAAAAAGCGCAAATAGTTCAGTTTCCCAAGTTCTTGGACGAACGCGGGAACTTGAGTGTCGTGGAATCGCAGAAGCAGGTGCCTTTCCGGTTCCGGCGCTGTTACTGGATTTACGACGTTCCCGGCGGCGAACTCCGCGGGAGCCACGCCTTCAAAAATCAGCACGAAGTGATAGTCGCCCTTTCCGGGAGCTTTGATGCCGTTATTCACGATGGCAAGGAAGAAAAGCGGTATTCGCTTTCCCGCTCCTATTACGGGCTCTATCTGCCGCCCATGCACTACCGCACGCTCGACAACTTTTCGACGAACTCCTTGGCGCTTGTGATTTCTTCGACGCCCTATGACGAAGACGACTACATCTGGGAGCGTGACGAGTTTTGCCGGCTGAAGCCCACGTGGAAACCGGCCCTGCAGGAAAACACAGCAGAGGCGAATTGCGCGCAGAAGCCGGACATCGCTGCAGTGAAGGCCGCGACTATAGACGATTGCAAACTTTTGACGCTTCCGCGGCACAGCGAACGTTCGGGCAGCCTGACCTCGCTTGAAAACTCGAAGGATATTCCCTTCGACGTGAAGCGCATCTTTTACCTGTACGATATTCCCGGCGGCGAGAACCGCGGTGGGCACGCCCACAAGGAATGCCACCAGATGCTCGTGGCGGCAAGCGGAGCCTTTGATGTGAAGGTTTCCGACGGCAAGAACGAAAAGATTTACAGGCTGGACCGTCCGTACTACGGCCTGCATGTACCGCCTGGAGTCTGGGCCGAAGAACTGAATTTTTCTTCGGGCTCCATCTGCCTGGTGTTGACATCGCACGAGTTTGATGAGAGTGACTACTGGCGTAGTTACGACAAGTATCTGGAGTTCAAGAAGGCTTAGATGGCGTGGCTTGAAATTACAGCGGACGAGTACGCTCGCCATTTTGCAAATCCTGCTGCCTGTTACATGAAGGCGGATTTCAATATGTTGAATGCGGAAAAGGTCGATGCGGTGCGCTTCTTCGCTTACGAAGACAATGGACTGCGCGTTGGCCTTGCCATGGGCGAGAAGGGTAGCGAGTGGCGTTCTCCCTATTCGGCGCCGTTTTGCGGTTTTGTCTGCCCCCAGATACAGACGATTGCGTGCCTGAATTCTGCCGTGCGCGAATTGAAGGATTTGTTGCTCTCGCAGAAGAAGTCTCTGAAAGTTACGCTTCCGCCGATTTTTTATGACCGGATGTTTTATTCCAAGGTCGTGTCGGCGCTGCTCCAGAACGGATTCAAACAATCGTATGCCAACTTGAATTACGCGTTTGATTTTACGGACTCGACTCCGTACGAAAAGCGCCTCCATTACATGGGTGCACGGAATTACAAGCAGTTTGCCCATAGCGAGTGTGCGTTTACGCGGGAAACTTCCGTAGAACAGCAGCGTTGCGTCTACGGCTTTATCCAGGAACATTACAAGGCGAAGGGCTATACGCTGTGGATGAAGTTCGAGGACTTGCAGAAAACAGCCGAAATCGTTCCCATTGATTTTTGCCTGTTGCGCGTGGATGGAACGCCTGTTGCGTCGACAATCATCTATAGGGTCAGCGAAAAGATTGCGCAGATGATTTACTGGGGGGCGGACCAGTCTGCTTTGGACAAGCGCCCCTTGAATGTGATTGCACGTGAAATGTTCCGGTATTACCAGGAACAGGGCTTTGACTACCTCGATCTCGGGCCGGCGGCATCGGACGGGATTGCGAGCGAGGGACTCTGTACGTTCAAGGAAAGCGTGGGCTGCTTCGCCGACTTGAAATATGCATTCGAATTTGATGGTGCGCGCGATGGCGCGGAAGGGATTGCCAATGGGTAAGATTGCTTTTCTCGATTTGAAGCAGGTAAACGCGCCCTATATGGATTCCCTGAAAAGTGCCGCCTCTGCTGTCGTAGAGTCCGGCTGGTACATCCGCGGGTCGTATGTCGAACGCTTCGAGAAGGAATTTGCCGCCTACTCTGGGTACGCCCACGGCGTGGGCGTCGGGAACGGTCTCGATGCGCTCACCCTCATGTTACGCGCTTCCATCGAACTCGGGCGCTTGGCTCCTGGCGATGAAATCCTTGTGCCGGCGAACACTTACATAGCGACGGTCCTTGCGGTCAATGCCGCGGGCCTCGTTCCCGTGCTGGTGGAGCCCGACGAAAAGACTTTCAATATCGACCCGACGAAGCTCGAGGCTGCCTGCTCGCCGAAAACGCGCGGGATACTTGCAGTGAACCTGTACGGGCGCCTTGCCGATATGCCTGCAATCTGGAAATTTGCCGAGGCCCGCGGGCTTCTCGTGTTCGAAGATGCCGCGCAGTCCCACGGCGCACGGTTTAATTCCAGCGCGCAGTCTAATGCCGGCGCGAAAAGTGCGGCAATTAAAAGTGCCGCGGTCGCCTACAGTTTCTACCCGACAAAAAACTTGGGCGCTCTGGGCGATGCCGGCATGGTCGTCACCGACGATGAAGAACTTGCCCGCGTAGTGCGCATGCTTGGTAACTACGGCTCCGAAAAGAAGTACGTGAACCGTTACCGCGGTGTCAATTCCCGCCTGGATGAGATTCAGGCCGCGTTCCTGCTGGCAAAGCTCCCGCATCTCGATGCCTGGAACGAACGCCGCCGTGAAATTGCTGCCCGCTACGTACGCGAGGTATGTAACCCGCTGTTGCGCCTGCCCGAAATACCTGCAGACCCGAAGGAGCACGTGTGGCACGTGTTTACCCTGCGCACACCCGACGGCAAGACCCGCGATGCGTTGCAAAAGTATCTTGAAGCCCGCGGTGTCGGGACGCTCATCTTTTACCCGATTCCTCCGCACAGGCAACAGGCCTACGCGGCCAGCCCCGAAGGGGATTGTGCGCTGCTGCCGGAGAATCCGAAGTTCCCGATTGCAGAATCGATGGCCGAAACCGTCATCAGTATCCCTGTCTCGCAGGTGCTTACCGACGATGAAGTTAGCGAAATTATTGGAGCGTTGAATGAGTTTGTTTGCTAGAATCATCCGCAAGTTGACGCGCAAGTCGAGCGTCCTCTTTTTCAGGAGCATCTCGACGGCAAAGCCCGAAGGCCAGTTCTGCGCTGTTGCTCCCATGCTCTGCGAAGGCAAGGGCAGTATCGTGGTGGGCGAGGGAACCTCGTTCGGCTATGTTGAAGATGCGGATTTCTGGACATCGTATGTTTTCTTGAACCCGCGCACTGCTGGTTCCAAAATATCCATCGGCAAGAACTGCCAGATTTGCAACCACTTTACGGCCATTTGCGAAGGCCCGGGCATAGAAATCGGTGACAACGTCCTTGTTGGGACATCTGTGAATGTCTACGACACCGATTTCCATGAGGTGGATCCGGAGCGCAGGCTTACAGGAACTCCGAAGACGGGGAAGGTCGTTATTGAAGATAACGTCTGGATTGGCGACCGCGTGACCATCCTCAAGGGTTCGAAAATCGGCAAGAATTCTGTTGTCGCCGCGGGTGCCGTCGTTGCCGGCGAGTTTCCGGCGAATGTTGTCATCGGCGGAGTGCCCGCACGTGTCATTCGTGAAATAAACGGCGGGAAATAGGCGGTGACGGTGGAACGTTCCTCGAAAATTTGGAAGCTGTTTTTCGGCTCGGGTTCGGTGACGCTTTTTAATACGCTCCGGGCCTTCGTCATCAATAAGTTGCTCGCCGTATTCCTGTCTCCGGCTGCGTTTGCGTGCGTGGGCCAGTTCATGAACTGGATGAGCATCGGGCAGGCGACTTCTAGCCTTGCAATGCAGAATGGCTGGGTGAGCCTTACCGCACAGAACAAGGGCGATATCAAGCAACTGCATGGCGTTTGGCGCGGCGGGTTCCGCCTTACGACATTTGCTACGGTATTTACCTGCGTTTTAGCGGCTATCTTCTGCTTTGCCGCCCCGCTCGAAAAAATGTTGCCGGGCGTGCATCCGCGTTTGGCGCAGGCGGCTATATTGTTTGCTTTGCCGGGAATTTTGGCGACGAACATGGTCGCCATCTGCTCTGCCGTAATGAACGGCCTTGGCCTTGTGAAGCGCTGGGCGCTTATCCAGATTGTCGCCTCGCTTTTCCAGATGCTTTGGGTGGCGGTTTTCCTGTATTCAGGGCGCCTTTCGGTGCTGAGCATCATTGCGACACAGTCTGTTGTGGCCGGTATTTTTGCGGCCCGCGTGGCGGCGCGTGCCGGGTTTAATATCAAGACCTTTAGGGAATCGGTGCTGGATATTCGCGGGCCGTGGATGTCGTATGCCGTGATGGGGCTCGTGCCGATGATTATCGCTCCGCTAGTCCTTATGTTCGTACGTTCGTTTGTGGGCGCAGAACTTGGCTGGAATGCCGCCGGTATCTGGCAGGGCGTCTACAAGATTTCGGACTTTTTTGCCTCCATTTTTTCGGCGGTTCTCGGCGTGCTTATTCTGCCGCGCATTAGCCGCGAAATGAGCAAGGTCGATTTCCGCAGGGAGTTCTACCCGATCTTCTTGCGCATGATGGGAGTGACGCTTGTATGTTGCGCTGCCATCTATTTTACGCGCAGTTTTGTGGTGTCCCTTTTGCTTTCGCAAAGCTATGCTGCCGCTGCCGACTACATGCCCATCCAGTTGCTTGGCGATTTATTGCGTTCCGGTGGTTGGTGTTTTGGCATGGTCCTTATCGCCCGCCGCGAAACCAAGCTGTTCCTCATTATCGAGGTCGGTGCGAACCTGCTGTTTGCCGGTGCGACAGTCGCGGGTGTCCACCTGTACGAGATGCATGGGCCCATGCTTGCCTATGCACTTGAAAATCTTGTGACGTTTGTTGCGCTCGCCATATCTGTCGGGAGGCTAAAATGGAATACTCCATAACGAACATGTTTGCCGAGAAGATGGACGAGAATGTCTACGTGAAGGCTTTTGTGCAGGGAGCAGAAACGGAACAGCGCGAAATGCCTCCGCTGGTATCGGTGCTGATGGCTAGCTACAACCATGAAAAGTATGTAGAAGCGTCGGTGCGTTCCGTGATGGCGCAGAAGGGCGTGGCCTTTGAGCTGATTGTCATTGATGACGGCAGTACGGATTCTTCGCCGGAGATTCTTGAACGCCTGCGCGATGAACTGCGCTTTACCTATGTCCATCGCCCGAATAAGGGGCTTGTCCCGACAATGAATGAACTTATCTCGATGGCACGGGGTAAGTATTTCTGTTCGTTCGCTTCCGACGACATGATGCCGGCGGGCAGGCTCCAGAAGCAGAGCGAATACCTGGAGGCGCACCCAGAAGACCCGCTTTGCTTTGGCCAGATTGTGCTGATGGACGGGGAAGGCCGGCATGGTGAGGAATTTGACCCGCGTTATACGCGCTCTGTACCGCGCGTGACCTTCGATGAGTTCTTCATGGGCAAAAAAGAAGTCCATGGCTGTTCCGAGATGATCCGCCTGGACTTTTTCCGCGAGCATGGCGGTTACGATTCCGAATTCCCGTTCGAAGATTTCCCGCAGTGGCTCAAGTTCTTCAAGATTTGCGGTTCCTTGCCGGTATTGCCGGTGAATTGCTGTTACTACCGCCAGCATGGCAACAACATGTCGCTCGACAACACGCTCATGTACGGAACCTTCTTGAAGGTGCTTGCGCGATACAGTGACCATCCGCGCTACAAGGAAGCGGTGAACATCTGGAAATCGCACTGGTTCTCGATGCTGGCCTACCGCGACAAGAAGGACGCGCTCCGCAAGCTTCCGCAACTGTGGTCTTTTTCGCTGCCGTTTTTAAAACGGTTTCCCAAACTGTTTATTCCGCGATTTTTGCTCAAGCGGTAAACGCCTGCGCCTTACCTAAAAATTTTCTTGATGGTGCCGCCGAGCCCGAGGGTCGTGAGGTTTGTCCATAGGGAAAGCGGTAACGCGAGCAGTTGTGCGATCGGGCGAGGGAACTTGCTGAACAGGTATTGCCTGCGGTTGATACCCTTGCGTACGGCTTCGGGGCGCCAATCACTGTGGAAATGGTGGATGCAGTAGGTTTCATCGGCCGTACTGATGCTCCCGTCGATAAAACTCTTGGGGGAGAACACCCATTCTGGCATGATGGTCACGCCGCTGAACTTGTCCACTGCTTGTGCTAGCACATAGGGGAGCACCATGTTGTCGACACGATCTTCCCTGTATTCGAAATGCTTGCCTAGATAGTAGCTTAGCGCTTCTTTGATAATTGCGTTTCCGGGTTCGCAGCCCATTACGGCGGCTTCGATTCGCTTGGAGCCATTCTCGTAACCGAATATGTAGGGGCGGTCGAGGAGGTCGTCAAAGGGTCTTAAGACTTCTACGTCGGCATCAAGATAGATTCCGCCTTCGTTATAGAGGGCGTAGAGGCGTACGGCATCGCTTGCGAAAGCCCAGTTCTTTTGCCCGAGGGCCTCGATAACCCAGGGAATTCCTGTTGCAGTTGCCTTTTGATAATCCCAGTGTACTATTTCGTAATCACCCAAGATTCTTTTCCAGGATTCCATGCACCGAGCCACTTTCTCCGAGTAGGGTGAATTAGAAAACCAGCAAAAATGAATCTTCTTAGGGATCATGCGAACCTCCGTAGAACACTATCTAAGTTTTTTTTGCCCAAAAAGGAGATTACGGCGGCAATTTTATTGCGAAGTCTATTTTGTGTGCTAAAAATCGCGCTTATACGGAACTTCTTGATGTTTTCCCACGATTTTGCACGATAATCCGCAAATTCTTCGGTGTCGGGGGTGCGCTTGAGGATGCTGCAACTCACGCTGAAAAGGTTGCTTTGGGCGGCGCATTCGAGTTTTTTTCCGCGCCCCCGGACAAACGAGCAGATGCTTTCGGCGATATCGAAGAGTTCCGCCTTCTTCAGGGTGTACGGGGTGGCGAGAATTCCCGAGGCGCGTTTGCGGTAAAGGTACAGCGGGCCTGGCGTGAAGGTGACGCTTGTGGAATCGAGGAACACCTGCGGAATGGTCGCCATGTCCTCGAAGAATTTTCCCGGCGGGAAGCGGCGTTTTTGCCAGAGCTTTGCGGAGTACAGTTTCCCCCAGGCGGAGTAGTCCGGGCTGTCGTTCTGGAACAGCGCGTTTGCAAGCGCATCTTCGGGAGTAAGAACGCGGGCTTTCGGGGGCGCGGCATTCTGGTTTTCGCTGTTTTTCCCCTCGGGCATATTGACTTCGGATGTTTCGCCGAACGAAACTTTCCCCCCGCAGGCGATGTCGGCGTGGGCCGCCTTTGCCGCATTCAGGAGCGTTTCGAAAAATGCCGGCGCAATCATGTCGTCACTGTCCACGAAGGTAAACCATTCCCCGCGGGCGATGTTGATGCCGGTGTTCCTTGCTTCGGAAAGTCCCTTGTTTTCTTGTTGCAATATGTGGAATCGCGAGTCGCGGCTGGCGTAGTCGCGGGCTATCTCTATGCTATTGTCGGTCGAACCGTCGTCTACGATGATGGCTTCGAAATCTCTAAAGGTCTGGTGTACGATACTGTCCAGGCATTGTGCAAGGAATTTCGCCGTATTGTATACGGGTATGACGACGCTTATTTCGGGCATGGCTTATTGCCTCGGTGCGTTTACCACCTCGATCCAGCCGGCCTGGACAAAAGCGCCCGCACGGACTAGGTCTGCCTGTTCTTTTTCGTAGGTCTTAAGGAGTTCGTTGTAGCTCTTCGAGTCACGCACCAGTTTCGCTTCGTGGTGGATCTTCTTGTAGAGCATGTCCTGCTTCCACTGCGCGATGTCGCTAAGCCCCTGGCAACTCTTGTCGAGCGCTTCAAGGTAGGCGGGTACTGCGTTCAAAAAGTTCTTTTCGAAATCTTTGGCCTTTTCCTTGGCGGTAATGACCAGATTTTGCTGCGAGATGATATTCTTGCGGATTTCGGCCATGAGGCGCACAATGCGCTCGAAGTCCACTTGGGGCCAGATGCGGTTGAACGGCCACATCTTTTTCCAGTGGAACTTGAATATGGATTCGTGCGCGGCGTTCTTCGCCCGCAGGAATTCCTTCAAATTCTCGAAAATAATTTGTGAAGGAAGTTTAGTTTCTACGTTATTTTCGCTCATATGGTGCTAATATACCAATTATCAAAAAAAAAATTGCTTGCTTTTTTCTAATTATTGTTTAAATTCTAATCAAAACCATTCTTTATGAAGGATTTTATATGAATATGAAAAAGTTCAAGATTCTAGCCATTGTCGATGCCGTGCTCATCGTTGCCTTGGTTGTGGCGATGTTCACGCTCAAGGGAAAGTACAATGACCAGGCCCAGGCATCGGTCAAGGACCAGATAGGTGCCTACAAGACCGCCGTCAACAGTGCTCTCCAGGAACAGTGGATTTCCATGGACCAGTACGGCATGGCATGGAAGCTCATCTATGCGCTCACGTCTGGCCCGAAAACCGAAGCTGCTTTCGATGCGAACGTGAAGAAGATTTTTGAAGACAACGAAGCCCGCTTCAAGCAGGTCTCCTACATGTATACGGCGGCGAGTATTCCGGCCCAGGTGCAGAATGATATCGCGGCTGTCGGCCTTGCCGACAAGTTCCTGCTGAAGGACGAAGGCGGGGTCAAGGAAGTCGCTTGCGGTAAGAACTGCGTGGCGAAGTTCACCTTCGTGAAGGGTAAGCTCAAGGAAAGCGACTACAAGGCCCTTCTTGAATATAAGTTTGCGGACAACTTCAAGGTCGAACCCCCGGCCCCGTACCATTTCGAATAAGGAGACAGAACAATGAATATCAAAACAATCTCTATTGTACTTTCAGTCCTCCTTGTCCTTGTCGCGGCAACGGTCCTTATGCAGAAGGGTAACTATGTTAGCCAGGCCACGGAACATTACGAGAAGACCACGGGCAGCACGTTCAAGGGTGCCACGAAGATTCTCGAATACGTGAACAATTCTGTCGATGTGAACAAACTCTTGTGGGCGATGGCTGTCGAGGCCAACCAGACGGTAAAGACTTCGCAGGACATGGCGAAGCTCGAGGCCAAGTACTTCCCGACCACGAAGGGTGCAAACAGCATCGCGAACAAGACCCGCCGTTTCGAGGCCACCAGCGCTTACTTCATCGTTTCGACTTTCGACAAGGTCGATACCGATAAGAAGACTGACCTCAAGACGCTTTCTGGCCTCAAGTCCATTGATGTGGGCGCTCTCATGGGTGAGGCCTCCGCTCCGGTCGAAGAACCTGAAGGCGAAGAAGAACTGGAAGAAGAGGAAGAATAATCCTCCTTTCGAGAGCCTATTTAAGGCCGGCGGCATCTGCTGCCGGCTATTTTGGTTTTAGCCGGTGGTGCGGCTTTTACCATTTTGCTATATTATAGCCGGAATTTTTAAAAAGGATAGATAATGTCTATTAAACTTGTTTCTCGTAGTTTACTTGCCGTGGCCATGGCTGCGGGTATTGCCTCCGCACAGCTTCTCAATAGCAAGAACATGGACGTAATCCGTGTCGAAAAGACGGGCTTTTCTGCCGGCCGTATCGACAGCTTGACCCAGGCGCTTGCCCTCCAGCAGTTCCAGGGCAAGAAGGTGAACGACGAAACCATGACCCAGGTCCGCTATGCGGTGATTGACAACCTCGTGGGCCAGGAACTCGTGAAACTCGAATGCAAGAAGCAGGGCATCAAGGTGCCTGCCGCACGTGTGGATAGCCTCGCTACGCTCTTCAAGAAGCAGTTCCCGAGCGAAGACGTGTTCCAGAAGCAGCTCAAGCAGAGCGGCCAGACGATGGCCCAGTTCCGCGAAAAGATTGAAGACCAGCTCAAGAGCGAAGAACTCCTGAAGAAGAAGGTCCCGTTCCCGCCGGACCCGACCGAAGAGAAGAAGAAGGCCTTCTGGGAATTGAACAAGGATAAGGCCGTCATTAACGACTCCATCAGCGGGGCCCGTATTTGGGTCTCGACGAAGGGCAAGAAGGCTCAGGAAATCAACGACACGAAGGATATGCTCAAGGGCCTTGCCGCCCAGGTGCGCACCAAGAAGGCTACGTTTGCCCAGCTCGCCGCTATTTACAGCGAAGACAAGGATGCCAAGAAGACGGGCGGCATGATGCCGAAGTTTACCGCCAAGAGCAAGGGTGATGCCTTTGTGAAGGCAGTGAACAAGATCAAGGTTGGCGAAATTACCGACGTCATCACCGACAAGGACGGCGTGTACATCTTTATGCTTGCCGAACGCAACGATGGCAAGTACGAAAGCTACAAGGTGCAGATTGAATACTACCTGCGACTCCAGGCCGAACAGGAACGCCAGATGAAGCTCAAGGCTTACCTCGACGAACTTGCCAAGGTCTACAAGGTCCAGTACCTCGACAAGAAGTACACTCCTCCGCAGGCTATCGGGGGCAAGTAATGGCCTTCCAGACTACTCACACCGGGCTTATCGAACTGCGCAGCCGTATCGACAAGCTCTGGGGGTATCTTTGACTTAGAGGCGAAGACCGAAGAACTTTACGTTCTTGAAAAGGATTCCGCCGACCCGAACCTGTGGAACGATCAAGAAAAAGCGCAGTCGATGATGAAAAAAATCGGCAACCTGCGCGGTATTCTTGATACGTGGAAAGAGGTTTCGCAGAACTGTGACGACCTCGCCGAACTCTACGAGATGAGCAAGGCCGAGGAATCCGCCGATTTGACCGCTACCATCGAATCTGATATTGCCGCCCTCAAGGCGCGTATCGAGGAAATGGAATTCAAGAAGATGCTCAATGGGCCTGACGATGCCTGCGCATGCCTCATGTCCATCCATCCGGGTGCAGGCGGTACCGAGTCGCAGGACTGGGCCCTGATGCTCTTCCGCATGTATACGCACTTCTTTGAACGCGAGAACATGGATTTCAAGGTGGTGGATTTCCAGGAAGCGGAAGACGCCGGCCTCAAGAGTGCTACCATCGAAGTGACCTGCGAGAATGCGTACGGCCTGCTCCGTTCGGAGATTGGCGTGCACCGTCTGGTGCGCATCAGCCCGTTCGACGCGAATGCCCGCCGCCACACGAGCTTTACCGCCGTGTACCTGTACCCTGAACACGACGATATCGAATTTGACCTCGACATGGCCGATGTGCGTGTGGACACCTACCGCAGTAGCGGTGCTGGCGGCCAGTACATCAACAAGACGGATTCCGCGGTGCGCATGACGCATTTGCCTACGGGTATCATGGCGAGCTGCCAGACGGAACGTAGCCAGATACAGAACCGCGAAACCTGTTACAAGATGCTCAAGACGATGGTCGCCGAGCACTACCGCCTGGAAGAAGAAGCCAAGCGCGATGCTCGCATGGCCGAGAAGAAGAAGGTTGAGTGGGGTAGCCAGATCCGCAGCTACGTGCTGCAGCCTTACCAGCTGGTGAAGGACCTGCGTACCGGCGTCGAAACTTCGGATACGGCGGGCGTGCTGGACGGAAAAATCAAGCCGTTCATCAACGCCTACTTGCTGAGCACCAGCGAAGAGCAGAAGTAAAGTGATTTGTCTGTCCGCGGAGGCGGACATCTGTGTAAAAGAAATGCCTCGGCGATGCCGAGGCTTTTTAAATGGTTGTCGCGAACTGTTGCGTTACTTGCGCCAGATGCCGATGAGGCTGCGGTTCTTGCGGAAGGCGAGCCAGAGCGTGGGCCAGATGAGGATGAGGTCGCGGATAAGGCTTGTCCAGGCTTCGGCCTTGTCCTGTGCGCCTTCGAGTTCGAAACACCCGCAGGTGATGCCGAGGTCGTTCCAGAGTGCCCATGCAAGCGCGATGATGAAGCTCACGAACATCCAGAAGATGGCGAATGCGGATTCCTTCACGAAAGGCGTGAAAATCATCGCAAGCCCGAACCAGAGTTCAAATTGCGGATAAACTAGCGCAAAGAAGTTGTTCACGAAATCTACGTGCAGTGCCGAGAAGAACTGGTACTGAGCCACAAGTGTTGCAAACTGGTGCGGATCCTGAATCTTGAATATGGAGGCGAAGATGAACATCCCGCCGATGCCGATGCGGCAGAGCATTTCAAGTGCGCGGACGGCGAAATCCTTCTGGAGCTTGTAGGCGGGGATAATGAGGAGCCCGCAGATGATGCAGGCCGCGACACCCACATGGATATTGTAACGGTATGCCTTGGGCCAGATGTCCAGAAGCCAGTCGTGGTCGGTAAATGTGAGGAAACTCTCGGGGAAACTGATTTCGGCAACGCCGAAGGCGACAAACAGGCTTGCGACAACGAGGAGGGCTGCCGAGAAGACGGTGCGCTTTGTATTCTTTGTAGAAACTTCGCTCATAGTGCCCCCTACAGGATGTCCGCCGGTTTTTCCATCACGTCTTGGGAGCCAATCCATTCTACGGATTTGCCTTCGCCGACGCGGATGTTGTTTACGATGGCGAGAATGATGCAAAAGAGGGCTATGCCGATAAGCACGAACCAGTTGAGCTTTTTCGCGTAGGACTTTGCGCCACTGAAGGCGAGTGCGAACGGAATGCTCACTGCCGAAACGCAGAGCAAGAAGACTGAGGCAAGGAATTCAAAAAATTTCATAATATTTGATAATATACAAAAAATTAGTTCCCGAAGGTCCATACGATGCCGTAGGCGAAGCGGAGGCCTTCGGGTGTGTATCCCGAAGCCGGCATGTAGATGCTGTGGTTGAAGTTCTCGATGCGGCTGTAAAGTTCGAAGGAAAGAATCTGCATGCGGGCCTCGAAATCAAGGGCGAGATACTTCTTCATGTATTCAAGCTCGGGCTGGCCTTCTGCGTTGATGGTGCAGTCGTAGCGGGGCCCGAACCACTGCCAGTCCACGCGGACGCTTACTCCAAGCCTATCCTGCACAAAGCGGTTTTGCCAGTGGATGCCGCCCTTGTAGTAGAGTTCCGGCGTGTCGATAATCTTTTCTTCGCGGCTAAGCACCTGCCCGCGTTCCAGGTAGAACTTCCAGTTCCCGAGCCTAAACCCGATTTTAAAGAGCCAGTCCCAGGTAGATGCTTCGTCCAGGTTTGTCCAGCGGAAGGCTTCGTTCACCGATTCCATGCCTTCGCCCAGCACCCAGCGCTGCTTTATCAGGTTTTCGGCGCTCTCGTGCCGGAGACTGAGCCCGTAGAAAACTTCTCGCGAATACCAGCCAATGTTCAGCGCCTGCCTGTTGCGCCTTTCGAAATCGAGGTCTTCGTTCGGGAAGGAGAGGCGCCCCGTTTCAATGAGCTTGAGTTCCTTTACGTCGGGGAACTTGTTGTCGTGGCGGAGCATCGCGTTGAGTTTTAGATGGAAGGGGAGATTGAACGTTGCATCGGCAGAATAGGCCGGTGCAAAATCCACGCGGTCCATGAGCGAACTGTTGCGCTGCATACCGGCCTGTATGCGGAAGAACGCAAACTTGAGCGTGTCCGAGATTTCACCGTAACCGATTTCGCGGTCCTGGTAGTAGGTCTTCGAGAGGTCGGTGCGTTCGTCGTCCGTGTTTACGAATTCGTACTGGAAATGGACTGCGGGGTTGAGGAGTGTCGCATAACGGACCGAGGCGTCTCCGAGTACCGTGTTGTAGGTATAGGCGTGAGAGGTGTCGTAGTAGAGGCTGTCTGTGCGCTGTATGCCGAGCGTATCTTTCCAGGTCTTGGTCCCGTACCCGATTTTTACAAGCGAGTCCTCTTCGATTTCGTGCGTGCCGTAATGGAAACTTGTAGCAACCGTGAGTTTCCTGATGGGGTAAAGTTCGATTCCGCCGCCGTAGGTGACGATTTTTTCGTCAATGGTGTAGGGCGGTTTCTGGAAGGTGCGCTTGGCGAGGTCCAGCGTGTCGAGTAATACCTTGTAGCTGGTGTTGTCGGCGTTTTCCAGCGAGAGGAAGTTCATCTTGAAAAAAGCCTTGCCGTACCCGAAACGCCACGTGAGGATGGGCTGGATGTGCATGGAGTTCACGGCGATGTTCCTGCCGGTGAACGGGATGCTCGAGGAGTCGCGCCCGAGAGCAAAGTACGGTGAACTTGTCACGTTCTGGTAGTCGTATTCCTTGGAATCCTTGTTCGAACGGCTCTGCACGCCGAAGTCGAGCATGACGGAGTCGGTGACGAGCCTCCGGAAATCCAAATGAAGCGCGTTGCCACCGAAGGCGCCGCGTTCCCAGGCGACGTCCGTGACGGGAGTATCGACGGGAATGCCGTGGCGTTCCTCGAAGAGGATTCCGTTTTCGCCGTTGAGCGAAAGCTGCGACGGGTCGAACCCGAGGCGCGTGGTGTAGATGCCCGAAAGCATGGCAGGGTAACGTCGGCTTGCGCTGGCGAGCCCCATTGTCGACGGGGTGAGTTCCGGATTCCCGAGGATAGATGTTCCGAGTGTCCATTCCGATTTCTGGCCCGAGACGTCGTAGAGCCTCTGCATGACTTCGGGGTGCACGAGCCCGAATCGTCCGGCATCGTTTTCGCGAACCTGCGGGTCGAGGCGGTCAGGGACGATCATGACGGAATCCTGCCGTGCCGGCTGCGTGTACTGCTGTGCGGGCATGACTTGCGCGAAGGCCGTTGATGCTAGGCCTGCGGCAACAATGAGGGCGGTAATGGCGTGGCTTATGCTCTTTACCATTCTAGAACCATTCGGCACGCGATTTCTCGCGGCATTCCTTGAGAGCCTGGACGACGGTGTAGGGCATCTTCATGCAGCCTGGCGGGTAGGCGCCGCTTTCGGTGTGAAAATCCGAACCGCCTGTGCCGACTAGCCCGTATTTTAAGGCCATTTCCTTGTACTTGCGGCCTACGGCTCCTTTTTGAGCGGGGCTGTAGACTTCCATGCCCTTGATTCCCCATTCCACCATGTTCTCGATGAATTCGTCGGAAAGGCCCGACTTGTAAGGGTGGGCGAGGACGGCGATTCCGCCCGCATTTTCGATGAGGCGGATGGTCTGCTGCGGGTTTAAGCCCTTCTTTTCGACGAAGGCGACACAGCCGTCGCCGAGGTACTTGGTAAATGCTTCGGCAAAGTTCCCGATGTATTCCTCGTCGACAAGCGACATGGCAATGTGCGGGCGCCCGATGACCTTGCCCTTGCAATAGGAGTGGACCTTTTCGTAGGATATGTCTATGCCGAGCGCATTGAGTTTCTTGATGATAGCCTTTACGCGAGCAATGCGCTGCTTCGCGAAGTCCTCAAGTTCCATGTTCAGGGCGAGGTTCGTCGGGTCGCAGAAGTAGCCGAGGATATGAATGTCCTTCCCCTGCCATACGGCCGAAATCTCGATGCCCGGGATGAGCTCGAGCCCGATTTCCTTGGCCTTGTCTTCGGCCAGCTTGTAGGAATCCAGGTTGTCGTGGTCCGTGATGGAAATGCAGCGCAGCCCCTTGCGTTTGCAAAGAGCAAGGAGTTCGTCTACGGAGAGCGTGCCGTCAGAAAGGCGGGTGTGCAGGTGCAAATCCGCGTATCCTCCGCTCTCGGTAATGATCGGCCCTCCGCGGTTCACTTGCTGACTCCGTAATACTGAGCCACGAGTTCCGCTTCGCTAAGGTGCTCGGGATGGAGGCTTAAGTTCAGGTACGGATAGAGATTTTCGGAATTGAACCCGATGCGCAGGCCCGCGCCGCTTTTTTTGGCAAGGTAGAGCCTGGGCAGGAAGGGCTGGCCGAGATAGATGCACACCGTGGGGGCGAACTCGATAACCTTCTGTTCGATTTCTTCAAAGACGCGTTCGCCATAACGGCATTCCGCATCGCTGAAATAGACGGCATGTGCACGTTTGGCAGAAATGAGTGCGTGGAGCGATTCGTGGGCGACGCAAAGAACGTTCGTGAACCAGGAACTGGGCATCTTGTGCAGGAACCCTGCGGAACTTTCCATGTCGCGCGGCAAGATGACGAGCGTTTTCGGATTGTTCCTGAGTGCTTCCGGAAAACTGAATGCCGCCGAATCTTCCCCCGCCATTTTCAAGAACCACTTGAACAGCGAGTCCTTACTTGAGAATCGTTTGAAGAAAAAACGGAACTGGTCTGCAAAATACGGCGACGGCTTCAAAATCACTCCAATGTTTGGAGTGAAATATATAAATTTGGGCATATGCCTAAGCAGAAATTTTATGCAATCAAGCGCCCCGAGGGGGGGCAAATCGTAGATTCCTGGGAAGTTTGCGAAACGTTGGTCCGTGGGGAGAAGGGCGTCAAGTATAAATCTTTTTCGAGCAGGGCCGAAGCCGAAGCCTGGTTGAGCGGAGAAGTTGCCGAGGAACCCAAGGGTGTCCGCGTGTATGTGGACGGTTCCTTTATGCCCGGTTGCGACAAGGCGGGCTGGGCATTTGTCGTCATCGAAGACGGCAAGGAAATCGCCCGCGGTTCGGGCTTTACCGCATTCGCTGCAGAGAGCAGGAACATTGACGGCGAATGCATGGCAAGTTACCAGGCAATGCGCTGGCTCGACCATAACGACAAGTATGCGACTATTTGCCATGACTACGAGGGCATTGCACGCTGGGCAAGGGGCGAATGGCAGGCCAAGAGCAATATTGCGCGGCAGTACGTGGCGGCGGTAAAGCCGCTCCTTTTCAGGGTGAAGTTCGAGAAGGTCGCCGCACATACCGGCGTCAAGTGGAACGAGATTGTAGATAAACTTGCAAAAGAGGCCGTAGAGAAGGCCAAGAAGGGTACAGAAGGGACAAACGCCTGATGGATCTTCAGGAATTCATACAGGATTGCCGGATTCCTTCGCTTTCGCACTTTGCGGATGCGGGGCGCGAAGCCATTCATGTGAATGGCGCTTCTGTGCCGCTAGCCTCCATGATGGTGGCTCAGCGATTTTTCGAGAAACCGGGCCCGGTTCTTGTTGTCGCGAAGGATTACAAGAGTGCCGAGGTCTGGATGGAGAACCTCCAGAGCCTCGTGGGCGAGGAGTTTGTTCGCTTTTTCCCGTCGATAGGGCTCAAGCCCTACGAGCAGAAAGTCCCCTTTGAGGGCGTGGTTGAAGAGCGTCTGAGGTTTTTCCGCGATGCAGGAAACTTGCAGAAGCCGATTGTGGCGGTGTGCCCGCTCGATGCCCTGCTTATGAAGTTGCCGAAGCCGGGCGGACTTGCGCAGAAACTGCGCGCGCTGAAGGTGGGTGACGTCGTGGAACCCTCGACACTGCGCCCGTGGTTCCTGGACCACGGATTTACGGAACAGCCGGTCGTGAGTTCGGTGGGCGAGTTCTCCATACGCGGGTGCATCGTGGACGTGAACTGTTTCCTGTATCCGCACCCGATACGTATCGAATTCTTTGGCGACGAGATTGAATCCATCCGCAGTTTCGATATCTTCACGCAGCGCTCCGTCGAGGCGATGGAACGCGTGACGCTTTACCCGATGGGGGAATGGACTCTCCCGGATACGGAACTCGCGAAATACAACGGCGAACTTGCAGGCATGTGGTGGAACCGTAGCCGTTACGAGAAACTGGATTCCTCCCTGCTCGATTACTTGCCGGATACAAGCCTCGTGTTCGAGGAACTCTCTTCGCTTGCCGAGACGGCTTCCCGCCTGAACCAGGCTTACGATAGTGCTTTTGAGGAATTGCGTGCCACGGCGGTGGACGTCATCCCGTCGGGCGATATCTGGTGGAAATTCGGCGAGATTTCAGCGACATTCCCGGGGCATGCCTCGATGGATATCACGCATGTGGAGGCCGATGCTTCCAACTGGTACAGCGTGCAGTCTCGCCCGCAGGATTTTGCCAGCGCGGGTACAGAAGAAGTCGCCAAGAAAATCGAGGACTTTTATGCCGGCGGTGGGCAGGTCTATGTGGTCGCGCCGACCCCGGGCGCATTGGCCCGCTTAAAACACGTCTTTACCGGACTGCCTGTTGAGGATTACTTTGTCGGAAACCTTACTGAAGGTTTTTGGCTCGATGACGACAAGGTCGCCTTCCTTACGGAAACGCGTATTTTTAACCGCCATGCGACAAAATCGCGCAAGCGCCAGATTGCAGGCTCGGTGACGACCGCCTTGATGGTGGAATCGCTCAACCGCGGCGACCTGGTGGCGCACGAGGACCACGGTGTGGGCCGTTACCTCGGGCTTGTGCGCGTGGAGGTGAACGGCGGCCTTGTGGACTGCGCCTTGCTGGAATACGACGGCGGTGACCGCCTCAAGTTCCCGGTATCGGACTTGCAGAAAATTGAGAGGCTCGAACCGCGCGAAGGCGAAGCGCCGAAACTCGACCGCCTTGGCAGCAAGACGTGGGAAAACCTCAAGAAGCGCGTCAAGCAGAAGGTGGTGCAGATTGCGCGCGACCTCGTGGAACTCTATGCGAAGCGTGAATTGGTAGACGGCTTTGCGTTCCCGCCCGATGGCAAGATGCAGAAGGAATTCGAGGATGCCTTCGAGTACGACCCGACACCCGACCAGGTGAAGGCTACCGCCGAAATCAAGCGGGACATGGAAAGCAGGAAGCCGATGGACCGCCTTGTCTGCGGCGATGTTGGCTTTGGCAAGACGGAAGTTGCCATGCGCGCCGCCTTCAAGTGCATTACCGCGAAAAAGCAGGTGGCGATACTCGTGCCGACGACAATCCTTGCGGCGCAGCATTACGAGAACTTCTGCGACCGCTTTGCTGCCTTCCCGGTGAATATCGCGCTTGTAAACCGCTACAAGACGGCGAAGGAAAAACGTGAGATTTTCAAGCGGGTTTCCGAAGGGAAGGTTGACATTGTCGTCGGTACGCATGCACTCCTGAGCGAGAAGAACCAGTTCAAGGACTTGGGCCTGCTCGTGATTGACGAAGAGCAGAAGTTTGGCGTGAAGCAGAAGGAAAAGTTGCGCGAGCTCCGCATGACGGTTGATACGCTCAGTATGAGCGCTACACCGATTCCGCGTTCGCTGCACCTGAGCATGACGGGCGTGCGCGATATTTCGCTTATCAATACGCCCCCGATGAACCGCCTGCCGGTAGAGACAAAACTCCTGAAGCGCGACGACGTGGTGTTGGCGGCTGCCATCCGCGACGAACTTGCGCGCGGCGGCCAGGTGTTCGTGGTGAACGACCGCGTGCAGAACATCAACATGCTGGCTGAAGATGTGGAATCGTGGGTGCCGGAAGCCCGCGTCGCGGTTGCCCACGGGCAGATGAATGACCGCGACCTGGAACGCGTGATGGAAAGTTTCCTCTCGAAGGAATTCGATATCCTGATAAGCACGAGCATTATTGAATCCGGCCTGGATGTTCCGAATGCGAATACGATTATCATCATGAACGCGCATCACTTTGGCATAAGCCAGCTTTACCAGATGCGCGGGCGCGTGGGCCGCAGCAGCGTGCTGGCGAAGGCCTTCCTCGTGATACCGGCGAATAGCGGCATATCGCAGGAATCCATGCGCAGGCTCAAGGCTCTCGAGCAGTTCAGCGACCTCGGCAGCGGTTACCAGTTGGCGATGCGCGACCTCGAGATTCGCGGGGCAGGCAACCTGCTCGGCGAAGAACAGCACGGCTTTATCGCCGAGGTCGGCTTCGAGACGTATGTGCGTCTCGTGCGCGAGGCGGTGGACGCCTTGCGCGGCGGCTCGAGGGAAAAGCCGATTCAGCCTCGAGTGGAAATCGGCGTGGATGCCTACCTGCCCGAAGACTACATCCAGGATGGCCTCACGCGCATCGGGATGTACCAGCGTATTGCCCGCATTTCCAGTTCCGAGGAAGTCGAGAATATTCGTCAGGAACTGGCAGACCGCTTCGGTGAGCTGCCGGTGGCTGCAAACATGCTCCTGCTGGTCACGGAAATCGCGCTTCACGCAGGGCGCCTCCGCATGCAGGGGATCCAGCAGCGCAAGGGAATCCTTGTGGCGACGTTTGTGGAATTCCCGCCCATCGAGACGCGCGTGCTCGGCGAAATTGCGGGCAAGAGCTCTTGCCCCATGCGTTATGTGGGCACGTCGCCTCTGCAGGCTGTTTTTGAACTGGGTGCAGCCCCCGCCGAGAAGATGGCCGAAAAGATTGCGGAACTCTTCCGCGGTTTCGAGGACATCACGCTTACGCCGCCGAAGGCCGAACCTTCGAACCCGCTCTTTCAGGACACGAATATCCTGAGCTAGGGCAGCATTTCGTCATTCTCGCGTAGGCGAGAATCTTGAAAAAGCAGCATCTCGTCATTCTCGCGTAGGCGAGAATCTTGTGAAAACGTCTCTGAGCGCACTTTCGAGCGCCTTTGCGACATCCTTGGGCGAGTCGGAGTCCTTTAACCCATGTGAAGCGACAAACGTTTCGTCTGCATCGGTCTCGAACCGCAAGCTTTCTGCCGGGATAAGCGCAAGGGCTTCCCGCGTCGCCTTCTTGCGGAATGAATCTGCGTGAATGGAGAATATTGCGCCCAGCGCCCGGCCCGCCTTCACGATGCCCGCGTCCCCGCCGAACCTGTGGAATACGGGGCGTGACCGTTTAATGCCTGCGGCGCATTTTTCTCCTGCAACGCATGAAAACCCGACTTCCCGCAAAATCTTGACCACGCGCCCATAGTCGCCCACGCAGTGGATTTGCAAATCGCGCCCGAGTTCGAGAGCCATTTTCGCCTGCATGCGGAAGACTTCTTCTTGGATGCCGCCTGGTTCGTAGCCTGCGTATCGCTTGTCGAGGCCCGCCTCGCCGACCTGGGCGTCTGGGAACTCTTTTAGCAGGCGGCGCATTTCCGGCCAGCATTCATCAGAAGAACTGTCCCGGAGTTTGCATGCAACATCTGCTGCGACCATCGGGTGCACCCCGAACGAGAATCCGCAACCATTTTGCCACCCTTCGGCAGAGGCCTTTTCCCATAGTTCCTTCACGGCTTTCCATTCCCACGGTTCGCACGCCACGGCCATGTACTTGTAGCCCCGTTCGTGGAGCTCCCTGGCCATTTCTAGGGAGCGGGGGAGCCTTGTAATGTGGATATGGTTGTCGAAATATTCCATTTTACCCGTAAAATATCTTTTTTTTACAAATTTTGCTTGTTTTTTCGGAATAAAAAGCCTAGTTTAAGGGGGCGCAGGTTTTTCGCCCTGCAAACGTTTAAAATAAAGGAGTCTATATGCGCGACTTGCTGGAAAAAGCCCTGAAGAAAGGCCTTTGTGTCACTTTTTCTAACGAGAATGGCTATGCGGTCATTCGTATTTCCAAGAATGGCGACGTGGTTGCTTCGTGCAGCCTTGGTTCTGCCAACTTCCGTGATTCCGTGGAAGACTCCCTACAGTCACTTCTCCTTGACCTCGAACGCAAGGGTGTCTAGCGGTATCTTGCAAGTTTAAACTCGCAAAAAAAGCCCCTTCAGGGGCTTTTTTCGTTGTCTCTCGGCCATTTAATTTGCGGTATTGGTTTCGGGCCGGTCTTGCTTTTGAAGGGCTTCCGGTGTGTCGGGAGACTCCTTTTTAACGGAAATTTTATTAGGCGTCGTCAGCAGTTTTGCCGCAAATTGCTTTACGTAGTTGATGGCGATGCGCGGTTCTTTTACGTAGCGCCCGCGGAGGTGGCTCTGTGTAAAGTAACCCACTTCTCGGCTGTCCAGGCAGAAAGCACCCTTCTCGCAGGCAAGGAAATAGCAGTCTTCGGGGACGATAAATTCGGTTATCTGCGAGGAGTCCTCCACGTTGAAGAACTCCCTTCGGATCTGTATGGGGGAGTCTCCCGGCTCGGAGTGGAACACCTGTTCCTCGAGCAAGAAACGGTCTTGCCAGGGAAGGAGATCGATTTCCTGGAGGCTAACCTGCCTGTTGCCGAGCTTTGTCGCACCGAGGGCTTCGACCCCGATTTCGCGTTCGCCCTGCCAGAGGGTCGTCTTTACGTAGAACTTCTTGCCTGCTTCGTGCATCAGGTTTACGAAGAAGTCCTGTTCGATGTCGTTCATGCGGGCAAGCTGGAGCGTGTCGCCCTTGCGGGGAATGTGGAGCTGGCGGCTCTGTATAAAGGCGCTCTCGTCTTTCCAGCGGAATTTGCCGTGCGGAGTCTTTACGCGTCCCCTGTCTGAAAAATCGAGTCGGTCTCCGGGCAGGCCGATTACCTTGCGTACGACACTTTCTCCGTTGCGCAGTGTTGCCCAGACAGTCTCGTTGTAGTGAATATTCTCGAGACATTGCGGAAGTTTGCACATCCACAGGTAATCACGGTCCTTGTGTCGCGGGTACATGGACGAATCATGAATCTGTACAGGCTCGAGCGCATAAAAGCGGACTGCGCATGCAAGGGCGAAACAGGCAAGGATGCCAAGAAAGAGTACGATAATACACGCCTTGGAATTTTTCCACTGCAGGGTCCGTACTTTTCTCTTCAGGTTCGCCATAAGAATGTTGCCTGCTTTGGAGACTAGTCCCCGCTGCTGGTGGAATCGTCGCTGAGCGAAAGCACGGCGAGGAACGCCTTCTGCGGCACTTCCACCGAGCCGATGCTCTTCATGCGCTTCTTGCCTTCCTTCTGCTTTTCGAGGAGCTTGCGCTTGCGGGTGATGTCGCCGCCGTAGCACTTGGCGAGCACGTCCTTGCGCACCGCCTTCACGGTAGAACGGCTGATAATCTTGCCGCCGATGGCACCCTGGATGGCCACGTCGAACTGCTGGCGCGGAATGAGGTCCTTGAGCTTCACGCAGATGGCGTTCGCGTAGGTGTGCGCCTTGTCGCGGTGGATAATCACGGAGAATGCGTCCACCGGGTCGCCGTTCAACAGGATGTCGAGCTTCACGAGGTTGTTCCTGCGGTATTCGCTCGGGGCGTAGTCGAGGCCCGCGTAACCGCGGCTCACGGACTTGAGGCGGTCGTAGAAGTCGAACATGATTTCGGCGAGCGGCAGGTCGTACTTGAGGATGACTTTCGCCTCGTCGATGTATTCCATCGTCTCGAACTCGCCACGCTTCTCGTCACAGAGTGTCATGAGGGCGCCCACGAATTCCTTGGGCGTAAAGATCTGCGCCTTCACGTAGGGCTCCTCGATGTGGTCGTAGCGGCTCGCGTCGGGGAGCTTGGAGGGGCTTTCGATTTTCACCATGGTGCCGTCGCTCATGTACACGTGGTATTCCACGTTCGGCACCGTCGTGATGATGTCGACGTTGAATTCGCGGTCGAGGCGTTCCTGCACGATTTCCATGTGCAACAGCCCGAGGAATCCGGTACGGAAGCCGAATCCGAGCGCTTCGGAGGTTTCCGGTTCCCAGCTGATGGCGGAATCGTTCAGGCGGAGTTTCTCGAGGGCTTCGCGCAGGTCCTTGTAGTCTTCCGGGTTGATGGGGTAGATGCCGGAATAGATCATCGGCAATATGTCCTTGTAGCCCGGGAGCGGCTCGGTGGCGGGGTTTGAAGCGTCGGTGAGCGTGTCGCCGATTTTCACGTCGCTAATCGTCTTCACGTTCGCGAGCACGTAGCCCACCATGCCTTCAGATAGTTCTTCGCGCGGGTCGCGACGCATGCTGAACGTGCCGACCTCGGTCACCATGTACTCGCCGCCGGTCTTCATCATGCGGATTTTCATGCCGGCCTTGAGCGTACCTTCTACAATGCGGATATAGTTGATGACGCCGCGGTAACTATCGTACACCGAGTCGAAAATGAGTGCTTTCAGGGGCTTTCCGCTATCACCCGTGGGGGCGGGGATTTCGTCGACAATCTTGTCGAGCACCTGTTCCACATTCAGGCCCGTCTTGGCCGAAATGCGAGGAATCTTTTCGGGGTCGTAGCCCAGCAGGTCGCCCACGAGTTCGGCGATATGGTCGGGCTGTGCGCCCGGCAAATCCACCTTGTTCAAAACCGGGATAATCGTGAGGTCGTTTTCGATGGCGAGGTAGAGGTTCGACAGCGTCTGCGCCTCGATGCCCTGGCTTGCGTCCACTACGAGGATGGCTCCTTCACAGGCGGCCAGGGAGCGGCTCACTTCGTACGTGAAGTCCACGTGCCCCGGCGTGTCGATCATGTTCAGGATGTATTCCTTGCCGTCTTTCTCGTAGACCATGCGGATGGCATGCGCCTTGATGGTGATGCCCCTCTCGCGTTCCAAGTCCATGTCGTCAAGCAACTGGTTCGTCATCTCGTTTTTCGCGACGGTCCTGGTCAGTTCGATCATGCGGTCGGCGAGGGTAGACTTGCCGTGGTCAATGTGGGCGATAATGCTGAAATTTCGAATATTGTCGTTTTGCGGCATAGAATCGTTGTTCGTTTGTTTTTTTACGAGTGCAAATATAGAAATCCTGCGCCATTTTTTTAATCGTGAGGGGACAAAGCCCGAAAAAATAACTATATTCTCTTGACATCCTAGGAAACTTTCACGATAACTATACTGGAAGTGCTAAAGTGCTAAAGAAAATTGCGTTCATACTGACTCTCGCTGGCATGCTCTGCCTGAGTTTCGCCGAGGGAGGGAAGGTCTTCAACAAGGATTACAAGGACATCAAGTCCATCGAGGCAACCATTACGACTCATGAGGGCGTCATCGTCGTTGAGCTCGATTTCAAGGCGGCCCCGAATACCGTCGCGAATTTCGTCGATCTTGCGAACAAGGGCTTCTACAACGGGCTCATGTTCCATCGCGTCATCAACGGGTTCATGATTCAGGGCGGTGACCCCGAAGGGGACGGCTCGGGCGGTCCGGGCTACACCATCGACGATGAACAGAACGACCTGAAGCACGAAACTGGCGTGATTTCCATGGCGAACCGCGGCCCCAATACCGGCGGATCGCAGTTCTTCATTACGCAGATGCCCCAGCCTCATCTGGATGGCAAGCACACTGTTTTTGGCAAGGTGACTAGCGGCCTTGATGTCGTATGCCGCATCGAACCTTACGATCCCATTTTAAACATAACCATCGTGGAAAAGAAGTAAGCTATGAGTTCCAAGAAAGCCTCCAGCGCAAAGAAACCCGCTGCAAAGTCCGCATCTAAGTCGGCTGCGAAAAAGCCGGCCGCAAAGTCTGCTCCGGCCAAGAAGCCTGCAGCCAAGGCCGCTGCCAAGCCTGCAGCCAAGGCTGTCAAGAAGCCGGCTGCGAAGCCTGCGGCAAAGGCTGCCAAGAAGCCTGCGGGCAAGCCCGCTCCGAAGGCCCCGGCCAAGAAGCCGGCCGCAAAGCCTGCGGTGAAGGCTTCCGCAAAGGTCGTTGCGAAGAAGCCCGAAAAGGCGAAGGCATCCAAGGTATCTACGAAGGCCGTAAAGCAGCCGTCGAAGGGTAAGGCACCGAAGGCGAAGGTCGAAAAAAAGAAGACCGCCCAGAAGGTTGTCGCTAAGCCGGTGGACAACAAGGCCAGGAACGCGAAGAATGCTGTAAAGGAACTTCCGAAGTCCAAGGTGAAGGCTAGTGCCAAGCCGGAACAGAAGGCCAAGGCTGAAACGAAGAAGCCTGTTGCGAAGCCCGAAGTAAAGGCTGAAACTCCGAAGCAGAAGGGCGGCAAGAAGCCTGCCGTGAAGCCGGAACCGGAGCAGCCGAAGGCCGACAACGCGAAGAAGCCGGTCAAGGCCAGCTCGAAGCCCGAGGTCGAAGTTGTTGAAGAGGATGTGAAGCCCGAACCGGCTCCGGCCCCTGCTAGCAACAAGAAGGTTATCGCCTATGCGGTTCTTCTTGAAGGCGGCAAGAAACTTTCAAAAACCATCATGTTCACGGAAGTTCCGGAAGATGCCGACCGCACCAACCAGAAGAAGGTGTCCTCTTCTGACGCGAAACTCGAACGCAAGCCCACGATGGCTATCCGCCATAAGCTTTCGCTTGCCGAAGAAACGCAGGAAGAACTGACGGAACGCATCCTGAAGGAACTCGAGGAACAGAATGCTGCGTTCACGCGCGAAGCCGCAACGCAGATGTGCACCCGCTGCAACCGCAATCTCGTTTCCCCGGAATTCTGGGTCGACAAGCATCTCGGTTATTGTGAGGAATGTGCTGCAATCCTCAAACTTGGCCAGTCGAAGGAAGCCCGCAAGGTGGAATATACTCTCGGTGCCATGGGCGGTGACTCGCTCGACGAGGCGGATGACGAGGATTTCGAAGGACCGGACGCCGCCGACCTGAAGGAAGCGGAAGAAGATTTCGCAGAACTCGACGACAACTAGCCTATGGTTCGCAAATTCGCGATTATTGCATGCATCCTGCCGATATTGGCAGGATGTTCTGCGTTGAAAAACGAAAACGCCCGCAAGCATATCCTGTGGAAGGTGTCTGATTCCAATTCGAGCGTCTACCTGCTTGGGAGTGTGCATTTTGCGGATTCCTCGTTCTATCCGCTTGATTCCGCAATAACGGTTGCATTTGAACATTCGGACGAATTGGGTGTCGAACTCGATATGGGCGATACCTCTGTAATCCAGAAAATCATTGAACTTTCTGCACAGCGCGGGTTGCTTCCGGAAGGCGAAAGCCTTGACAGGATTTTGCCTGCGGATGTGCAAAATTCACTCGATAGCCTCTGCATGGCGTGGTACATTCCGCTCGGGACGTTCAACCGCTACAAGCCCTGGGCTGCGGCTATGACTTTGAGTTCCGTTGCCATTGGACGCAAGGGGCTCAATCCGATATACGGAATAGATGTCTATTTTCTGCGTGCGGCAAGTGAAAGGGGAATGCCTATTCTTTCGCTTGAAACTGTCGAGGATCAGGTCAACGCCCTTACCGGAGAAGGAACTCTGGATTCGCTCAGCATTTACTATGTGAAGAGCACGCTGCGCGACATGCCGCTACTCGATTCTAGTATCACGATGATGGTGCGCGCTTGGAAAACCGGTGATGTCGCGATGTTCCGCGGTGCGATGGAACTAGAATCGCAGCCGGAAGATGCTATGGATTCACTCCTGTCGGAGGAACTCAACGAGCGTATTTATACTTCGCGCAACAGGAAAATGGCAAAAAAGGTCGAAGGCTTGTTAGCCTCCGACCGCAAGGTCTTTATCGTTGTAGGGGCTGCACATCTGGTGGGGAAGGACGAGAACGTCATCGACCTTCTCCGCGCCAAGGGCTTTACCGTCGAACAACAGTAAAACTGAGATTGTCATTCCGGGCTTGACCCGGAATCATCGATTACTTCTTGAAAGCCTTCAGGATTGCGGCGGCCTTCACGAACTGCTGCTTCACGGATTTGGGACCCGTACCGCCTTCGATGTTACGGCGGGAAACGCTGTATTCAAACGTGAGCGTCTTCTTCATCTGCTTTACGTTCGGGACGCCGGCGCTTGCCCAGGCCTCGTCGCTGAGGTCAGTGAATTCGAGGCCTTGGCGGGCGGCTTCGCCGACCAGGCTACCGACCACGTGGTGGGCATCGCGGAACGGCACGCCGGATTCGACCAGCAAGTCTGCGAGGTCAGTAGCCAGCAGCGCCGGCAGCATCTTCGCGTGCATCTTGTCGAAATTGAAACGTGCGCTTTCCAAGGCTTCCTTCATTACGCGGAGGATCACCTTCACGTTATGGACGGAGTCGAAAACCGGTTCCTTGTCTTCTTGCAAATCGCGGCTGTAGCTGAGCGGGGCTCCCTTCACCAGCGTGTAGAGGGCGCTGAAGTTACCGAGCATGCGGCCGGACTTTCCGCGGATAAGTTCCATGGAATCCGGGTTCTTCTTCTGCGGCATCATCGAGGAACCGCTGGAGAAGGCGTCGTGCAGGGTGAGGTAGCCGAATTCACTGGTGCTCCAGTTCACAAAGTCTTCGGCGTAGCGGCTCATGGTGTTCGCGATAATCGCGAGGTCGGCTTCGAATTCGAGCATCATGTCGCGGTGGCTCACTGCATCGATGCTGTTGGGGGAGACCCCGTTAAATCCGAGTTCCTTTGCGACGAGGGCACGGTGATAGGGGAATGCGGAACCGGCCATGGCGCCGCTACCGAGCGGGAGTTCGCTGTGCAGTTCCAGGAAGTTGTCGAGGCGCTTCACGTCGCGGCTCACGGCAAAGAACATGCTCATCAGGTAATGGCTAAAGTAGATGGGCTGAGCCTGCTGCAGGTGCGTGTAGCCCGGCATCATCTTGCCGAAGTACTTTTTCGCGAGGTCGAGGACCGTCTCCATCAGGCTCACTTCGAGAGCGCGGATTTCGGCGGCGCGGTGACGCATGTACAGCTTGAAGTCAGTGCAGACCTGGTCGTTACGGCTGCGGCCCGTGTGGATTTTTTTGCCGAGGGCGCCGATGCGTTCTGTGAGCACGCGTTCCACGGCCATGTGAATGTCTTCGTCAGATTCCTGCCACAGGTTCTTGCCCGCCTTGTAGTCCTTGAGGATGCTGGCCAAGCCATCGCAAATTTTCTTGTAGTCGGCCTTGCTGAGCACGCCCGATTCTACTAGGCCCTTGCCGTGGCCGATGCTGCCTTCGATGTCTTCTTCGATGAGTTCGGCGTCGAATTGCAGGCTGAAGCTCAGGTCCACCATGCTCTGTGCCATGCCGCTAGCAAAACGGCCGGTCCACATGTTGGTCTGGGTGCCTTTCTTTTCAGTTTTCTTTGCAGTAGTCTTAGCCATTTTCAAATCCTTTTTATTCCGGGGACAAATATAGAAATAGGTGAGACGCAGGCTAGTCCTTTTTTCCCTTCACCATCTGGAAAACTTTCTCGCCTTCGCGGCTCATGCCGTACCTGGTGCGCAGGATTTCTTCCTTGTATAGCGAATCGTGCAGCAGACGGTCTATCTCGAGTGAATCATTCTGGATGATTTTCTTGAGAGAGTCTACCTTGAATTCGTATTCCGCAATTTGCTGAGCGACTTTGCCCTGTTCGATGAGGTTTCCCTTGCTGAAGAAAAGCTGCAACAGGAGAATGCCGATAAAGAATATGAAGGCGATAACGGCAATGTAGATTCTCTTGTGCATTAGTTGACTCCGTCGAACTGGAAAACGAAATTATCGTCAGTGTGGGCGAGCCCCGCTATTTCCAGCTCTGTCAATATAGTTAAAAGTTGGCTTATGTTAAAGTCAAATTCTGACTGAAGTTCACAAATTGTTTTCCGGAAACCGTTCACATGCTTGAAAAGGTCTAGTGCGTCGTTTCCCAGATGCAGGCCGGCGAGCGATAGTCCTTGTAGGCTTAGTCCCTCGGTCTTGGGAAAACCGAGTACGGTGCGTAGGCTTTCGGGGATGAATACGGGTTTTGCGAGGCCTCCATTGAGTAGGGCGTTCGGCCCACTAGCGACCTCGTTGTCAAAATCGCCCGGGATGGCGTAGAGGGGTTTGCCTTCCTTGCGGGTGAATTCGCCGGTAAGGAGCGCTCCGCCTTTCGCCTTGCTCTGGACAATAAGGGTTGCCGCGCTCATGCCCGATATTATGCGGTTCCGTGCAGGAAAGTTGCTTTTGTATGCGGGTTCGTCCGGTTCGAATTCGCTAACGAGTGCGCCGCCCGTCGCAAGGATTCTTTTGGCGAGTTCCCCGCGGGTCCCTTCGATTCGGGTGCCTAGCCCCTGCGCGAGTACAGCGACAGTCGGGATGCCCGCATCGAGTGCCGCTTCGTGGCTAAAACTGTCGATGCCTTGCGCAAGGCCGGAGACGACGACGGCGCGGGTGCCCTGCAGGGAATCCACGAGCCTCTTGCAGAGCAGTTTTGCGTTAGCTCCAGGCCTGCGGGTGCCGACCATCGCGATGCCGATGGGTATATCGGTGCGGTCGTTCTCCTTAACAGTGGCTGGTGGCAGTTTCCCTATTGCATAGAGTTGCTTAGGTTTGTAGATAGAACTGCCAAGTAACAGCGGGTATTTTTCGGGCGGTACGAGGTATATTTCGTGCTTCATGGGCGTTCCTTTTTGGCGCAGTTTAAATTGTGCAGTAATCGCGCAATAAACTGCGTAAAAGAATTAAAGGAACATGCCGTGCGTTTTTTATAGGATTAACGCTAGCCGGCAATCGCCCGGGTCCGGAAAGTCCGGTACCTGAATTTAACTAGGCCCACGAACAATATAGCAATAATGTGTGGTGTGTAATGTGTGATGTGAAATGTAAAATTATAATTAGTCATCACACACTCCACATTTCACATTGCTTGGCATTTGATTATCTATCTTTTAGAGTATGAAATACACGTTTGACGATTTGGTGGATATTTTAAAGAGGCTCCGTGCCGAAGACGGCTGCCCGTGGGACCGCGCTCAGGATACGCATACGCTCTTGCCGTACTTAGTAGAAGAAAGTAGCGAGTTTATCGATGCCGCGCTCGACGGCGACAAGGCGCACATGTGCGAGGAACTGGGCGATGTCTTGTTGCAGGTGGTTTTCCACGCGCAGGTGTGCCGCGAGCAGGGCGATTTTACTATCGACGATGTGGTGCAGGGAATCTGCGAAAAGATGATCCGCAGGCATCCGCATGTTTTTGGCGACGCGCAGGTGGATACGGCCGGCGAAGTCAGCCGCCGCTGGGAAAAGATCAAGGCCCAGGAAACGATGCACTTGCATGATGCGGAAAAGTCTGTTATGGACAAAGTAAGCAAAAGTATGCCGACGCTCGCCCGTACGCAGGATATTATCCGCCGGGTGGCGAAGGTTGGCTTTGACTGGGGCGAGGCCGCTCCCGTGTTCGACAAGGCTCAGGAGGAATTCGCGGAATTCCGTGCCGAGATGGAGAAGGTCACGCCCGAAAATGCGAACACCGACCGCCTGGAAGATGAGTTCGGCGATATTATGTTCTGCCTCGTGAACGTGGCGCGCCACAGCGGGTTCAATGCCGATGTTGCACTCCGCCGTGCAAATGCGAAGTTCGAGAAGCGCTTCCGCGAGGTGGAGCGCCTGGCTGCCGCACAGGGCAAGCAGGTCAAGGATATCGGGCTAGATGGCCTGCAGAATCTGTGGAAACAGGCCAAAAACGCCACTAGATAAAAACCATTCCACTTTGGAATGTTCCTTACGGGAACGATTGCTTGTGAAAATTTTTGTTCACGATGTTTTCGTTCGTGGTATATTATGAGTGTGCTTCCAGTCAGTCCTGGTTCTGGAGAAGGGATGCCGGATCGAACCGCGGGGTAGGACTTATTGGGTGTACACTTTCTATTCCAAAAGCACTCGGCGCTTGCGCCGGGTGTTTTTGTTTTTACCGACAAACGAAAAAAGGCCCCGGCATTTGCCGGAGCCTTTTAACTTTGGTGCTTAAAAATTAACCGCGCTGGTTAACCTTGTCGCCGTACTTCTTGATGAGTTCTTCCTGGATGTTGCGCGGCACCGGAGAGTACTTGCAGAATTCCATGGTGAACTCGGCCTTGCCCTGAGTCATGGAGCGGAGGTCGGTAGCGTAACCGAACATTTCGGAAAGCGGGACTTCGGCGGTGATGGTCGTCGTGCCGAGTTCTTCGCTCGTACCGGTGATGGTACCGCGACGCTGGGAGACGTTACCCACAACGTTGCCCTGGAATTCGGTCGGGGTGGCGATTTCGACCTTCATGATCGGTTCAAGAATCTGGGCGCCAGCCTTGGCGAAAGCTTCGCGGAAGGCCATACGGGCACAAATCTGGAACGCCATGTCAGAGGAGTCCACCGGGTGGAACGCACCGTCCTGAACTTCCATTTCGATACCCACGACCGGGAAGCCGATGAGGGAACCGGCCTGCATGCAGCTCTGGAAGCCCTTGTCGCAAGACGGGATGTATTCCTTAGGAATGCGGCCGCCGACGACGGAGTTGATGAAGTTGTAGACCTTTTCGGAGTCGCCTTCGACAGGCATCGGGCGCATCACGCCGGACATCTTAGCGAACTGACCCGAACCACCGGTCTGCTTCTTGTGGGTGTATTCGAACTTGGCTTCGCGGGTAATGGTTTCGCGGTAGGCCACCTGCGGAGCACCGGTCTGCACGTCGACCTTGTATTCGCGGCGCATACGTTCGATGTACACGTCGAGGTGAAGTTCGCCCATGCCCTTGATGATGGTTTCGCCGGATTCCTTGTTGACTTCGACCTGGAAGGTCGGGTCTTCCTTGGTGAAGCGGTTGAGGGCCTTCGACATGTTGTCGAGGTCGTCGCGGTTCTTGGCTTCGATAACAAGTTCGATAACCGGGTTAGGAACGTGCATGGAAGTCATGTTGTAGTGGTTCTTGCCGTCGGTGAAGGTCGTACCGGAAGCACAGTCGATACCGAACAGTGCAACGATGTCGCCGGCGCCGGCTTCGGTGATGTCCACCATTTCGTCGGCGTGCATACGCACGAGACGGCCCACGGACACCTTCTTGCCGGTGGCCATGTTGGTGATCATGTCGCCCTTCTTGAGGGTGCCCTGGTACACGCGGACGTAGGTGAGCTGGCCGTAGCGGTCGTTCACGAGCTTGAACGCGTAGCAGACGAGCGGTTCGTTGTCGTCGCTCTTGAGGATGACTTCGGCTTCGTTGTTGTCGAGGTCGAGGGCCTTGTTTTCAACGTCGGTCGGGCAGGGGAGGTAGTCGATAACACCGTCGAGGAGCTTCTGCACGCCAATGTTCTTGTGGGCAGAACCCATGAACACCGGAGTGATTTCGAGGCGGATGGTGGCTTCGCGGATGGTCTTCTTGATGAGGGCCTTATCGATATCGTCCACACCGTACTGGCCTTCCATGGCCTTTTCCATGATTTCGTCGCTGTAGTCGGCGCAGCAGTCGATGAGCTGGGTGCGGTATTCGTTAGCCTGGTCGACGAGTTCGGCCGGGATTTCCTTTTCGATCATGTCGTCGCCGTTGGCGCCTTCGAAGTAGTAGGCCTTCATTTCGACGAGGTCGACCACGCCCTTCAGTTGGTCTTCGAGACCGATAGGAATCTGCATCACGCAGGGCTTGTGGTTGAGCTTTTCCTTGAGCATCACGGCCACGCGGAGCGGGTTTGCACCAGAGCGGTCGCACTTGTTGACGAACACGACGCGCGGCACATGGTAGCGCTTCATCTGGCGGTCAACAGTAATAGACTGGGACTGAACGCCTTCCACGCCGGTAAGAACGAGGATAGCACCGTCGAGCACGCGGAGAGAACGTTCCACTTCGATAGTGAAGTCCACGTGCCCCGGGGTATCGATGATGTTGATGGAGTCCTGTTCACCGCTCTTGGTGTGGGTCCAGTTTGCGAACGTAGCGGCGGACTGGATAGTGATGCCGCGTTCGCGTTCAAGTTCCATGGAGTCCATCGTGGCACCGACGCCGTCTTTACCACGAACTTCGTGGATAGCGTGGATACGCTTTGTGAAGTAGAGGATACGTTCGGTAAGGGTAGTCTTACCGGAGTCGATGTGGGCAGAAATACCAATATTTCTGTGCTTTTCAATGTTTTTCATATTTTAGTCCACTAATGGAGTTGATGTTTTTTGAAGTTTGCGCCCAAAGATAGAAAATTTTGGGGGGTATTCAAGGGGCAGGGGAGCCTATTTGGGGCTTTAAGGATGACGAAAATAGCGGACTAGGGGCTATAGTCCGCTTGTTTGGGGAAATGTGGGCTGTATTACTGGTTCTGCGTGCTGGTGTTACACGCTTCGTCGGTCTTGGGTTCGCTTTCTTCTTGCACTTCCTGGTCGACAAGGGCCTTGAAGTACGTAACGGCGGTCTTGCCGACCTCTTTGGTGTCGTAGTAGGCGTAGGCGCCGTTGCCGATGGCGCCGATGGCGGGTATGGCCCTGAGCAGGGACTTGCTCAGGAAAGTGGACGAAATCTTGATGCCGACCTTCTCGACGAGCTTCTTGAGGGCGGTTGTCGAGAGTTTCTGGACGACGATACGGCTCCCGGTACGGACGGCGAGGTCTCTCAGGAGCGATGCCGCGCTATGGCGGAATAGGCACCAGACCATGGCTTCGCGACTGAGCAGGGCGAGTTTGCCGTATGTGGCGGCGACATCGGCAACAAGCTGGGCCTGGATGCGCCAGATGGCGGCGATGTCGGGAATGGCGGTGAGGATACCCGTGAAGCCTGCCGGGATCGATAGCGTGGCGCTTACCGTGGCTGCCTTTAGCGAGGCCTGCTGGATGAGCAACTTGACCCTGTCCTCGGGGGTGTTCGTCGGGTTGTGGAGCGAGTCCGGAATCTCCGTGATGAGGTCGAAAATGATATTTACGGCCTTATCCTTCAGTTTGTCTATGGTTTCTTTCTTGCTTTCGGACATTAGAAGCTCCTTTTTCCATGAATATATAAAAAAGGGAGCGCCGGAGCGCACATTCTAGAAGAATATCTTCGCGATTCCGCCGGCAAGGCCTGCGAAAGTCTCGCCACTGTAGTCGGCGACGGGGAACCGGAGCTTGCGCCCGTCCATATAGAGCTTGAGCGCCTCGTTAATCCATGTCCTGTCGCAGGTGAGTTTCTCGAATACGAGTTCCGTACCCTTGTCGCCTTCCTCGAACCCGTAGTAACCTCTGAACAACGTTGTCTGCGTCTCTCCGCGGAGGATTATTTTCACGCTCGCAATCCTTACGTCGGAATCGATGGCAACATCCTGGATAGAGCCGAATCGCTGGACGATTTCGTTCTTGCGGATAAAGGACTCTACGGCCTTGTCCCTGATGTTGCCTAGTATGGACATGCGCTTCCGTTTACCGGGGTAGGGTCAGGATTTCGATGCCGTTCTTGGTCTTTACTACGGTGTGTTCCCACTGCGCGGAAAGGCTTCCGTCGCGTGTCACCGCCGTCCAGCCGTCGCTGAGCGTCTTGGTGCCCGGACGGCCCACGTTGATCATGGGCTCGACGGTGAAAACGTTACCGACTTCGATGAACGGACCGCGTTCGTTATTACGGAAATGGAGAACGGTCGGCTCCTCGTGGAATCCGCGCCCGATGCCGTGGCCGCAGTAGTCTTCCACCACACTGAACCCGTGCTCGTCGGCGATGTCCTGGATGGCGCAACCGATGTCGCACCAGCGGGCTCCCTGTTCACCTGCTGCACGGATACCCTCTTCCATGCAGAACTTGGCGGTGTCGACGAGTTCCTGTGCGATGTTGGATACCTTGCCTACGCAGAACATGGCGCTCGTGTCTCCGTGGTAGCCGGAGAGGATTGTCGTGATGTCGATGTTCACGATGTCGCCATCCTTCAGGATGGTCTGCGCGTTGGGGATGCCGTGGCACACGACCTCGTTGATGCTGATGCAGGCGTATCGCGGGTAGCCGTGGTAGCCCATGCAGGCAGAAATACCCTTGTGGGCTCGGGTGTAGTCGCCGATGAATTCGTCGATTTCGAGCGTAGAGACGCCCGGTTTGCACATTTCACCCGCACGGATGAGCGTTTCGGCGGCAAGCGCGCCGGCATCACGGATGAGTTCAATTTCTTTTGCGGATTTTACCTTGATTTTAGCCATTTTACTTACCTAAACCTATATCACTTCTTCCAGGCGTAACGGTCCACCAGGTATGCGAGCAGCATCTGGTCTTCGACGGGGCCGTTTGCAAGTTCTTTTACGAGCGGGAGCATGCGGCTGATTCGTTCGGTCGCCTTCTGTCCGCCGAAGTGGTTTCTTTCTTGTTCAAGTGTAACGCGGGTACGGTCGCTCACCTTCTTTGCAATCTCCTCGCCGGTGAGCGGTTCCATCTTGATGAAATTGATGCCGAAGTCTGCCGCAGTCTGGCGGATTTCGATTTCTTCGACCGGCGTGATGAGCGAAATGCAGAGCCCGCTACGGCCTGCACGGGCGGTGCGCCCGCTGCGGTGCACGTAGACTTCGTGGTCGGCCGGATGGTCGTACACGATAACGTGGGTCACGTGGTCCACGTCGATACCGCGGGCGGCAACATCGGTGCAGATGAGGATGCGGAGCTTCTTTTCGCGGAAGGCGTTTAAGGTCTTTTCGCGCATGGACTGCGCTACGTCTCCACTGAGGGCGCCGACCTTGAAGCCGTAGCCCGAAAGTACCTGTTCCAGGTAGCTTACGTCGCTCTTCTTGTTGCAGAAAATCATGCAACTATCGGGGTTATAGTATTCCAGCACCTTGATGGTCATGGAATCCTTTTCCATCACGTCGCAGGGGTACCAGCGGTGTTCCAGGTTGTTCGCGATGACCTTGTCGTAACTGAGCGAAAGGAATTCTGCACTCGGGCGCTGGAATTCGCGGGCGAGGCTCTTCACAGTCTGCGGGATGGTTGCGCTGAACATCGTGCACGAAATCATCTTGGGCAGGTACTTGCGGATGCGCTGCATGTCGGGGTAGAAGCCCATCGAGAGCATCTCGTCGGCTTCGTCGAGCACCAGGTCACGGATATCGAGGAAGTCGACGTTGCCGCGCTGTACATGGTCCATGAGGCGGCCCGGGGTAGCGACGATGATATGTACGCCGTTCTTGAGTGCCTTAAGCTGCGGCTCGTAGCTCACGCCGCCGAAGATGGCGACCGAGCGGATGCCTGTGCCCTTCGAGAGTTTCTCGATTTCGTCTTGCACCTGCATGCAGAGCTCGCGGGTCGGCACTAGGATAAGTGCCTGTGGGAAAATGTGGTCGCGAACGATAACCTGCAAGAGCGGGAGTACGTAGGCGCCGGTCTTGCCCGAGCCGGTCTTGGACTGCACCAGCATATCGCGGGCGGCGAGCATGTAGGGGATGGTCTTGCGCTGGACCGGCATCAGCTGGGTCCAGCCGTGTTCCGCGAGAACCTTCTTCTGTTCTTCGGGGAGCATGTCGAATGTGTAGTCGGGGAGCGGGTGCTCGGGTTCTATAATGTTGACAGGCGTCAGGAACGGATTTACTTCTTCTTTCTTCTCTTCAATATTGTTTTCACTCATAGTGCGAGCAAATTTAGCAAATTTACAGGCTCCAGTGGTATTCCAGGCCGACGCTGGCGAACCAGTCTATGGTAGAACCGCCGATAACCGAGGGGGCGGCGGCCGCATCGGGCGTCGGATCGACGTACATGTCGCGTCCGCGGCTCGAAATGCCTGTGCGTAGAGCGATGCCGTAGTGCTTGAAGAATACGAACTGGGCGCCTCCGCCGATTAGCCCGCCCTTGTAGGCCTCCTCGAACCGGATGCGGACATTGTATGCCTTTGAGGGCTTCTTGACATCGTCCTTGAGCGCGATGTCCTCGACGTAGAAACTGTACTGGAATCCTAGGAAGGCGAACAGGTCGATGTCTAGCCATTTCTTGATGGTGTAGGACCTTGCGAACATGGCGTTGAGCCCGACTTCGTGCTGGTAGAAGTTCCAGTGGTCTAGTTCCTCGTAGACGGTGTCGCGCTCGTCTGTCTTGACCTTGTGCTTGGCGAATCGATAGATGAGCTCTAGGCCGATAAATCCATACCAGATTCCGCCCACGTGCACGGAGAGCAACGGGTCGTCGTCTTCGATAAAGTTCCAGAGGCTCACGGAATCTTTGGTAATCCTGTAGTTCCTCACCTTGCTTTTCGTGTGGCTTTCGGTCCAGTCGTCGGGTGTAAGCGGGATATGCGCTTGCGAGTATCCGATGGAAACTCCGGCCCAGGCGCGGAACTTGGGTACTTCCTGGTAGAACTCGTCGGGCTCGTCGAGCAGCTTCTTGCGCTCCTCTTTCGAAAGCCTGCGTTTTGTCTTTCCGGAGAAGAATGTCTGGGCAATCTCGTCGCCGAGCGCAATCTTGTCGTTTGTCTTCAGGACGGAGCCTGCGACCTTCGGGTTCGTGGAGGTCTCGTCAAATATGGCTACGCTAACCTTGTTCCCGTTGTCGGCGAGGTAGAGCACGATGTTGTCCTCTATCTGCTGAACCTTTGCCATGAGAGCCGGGTGGCGAATGTGCAGGTATTCGTCGTTTAGCTTCGGGTCGATATTCTTTTGCAGCCATTTCGCATAGTGCAGGGCGATGCTGTCGCGTTCCCATTCACCGAAAATGCGGCACTTGGGTTCGCCTATTCCCGTGTTTGTCCTCTTGAGCGAAAGGCAGAGTTCCTTCGGGTCTATCGGGCTCTTGCCATCCGGCGTCCAGATGAGAATGTCGGGATTTTCCCAGAGCACGGGGTGCTTGTTGAAGTAGATATCGCCTGCAAGGGCTTGCGCAGCAAGCGAGAAAACCAGGAGTATCGCGAAGGAGATGCGTTTCATTTGCGGACTCCTTCGTACAGGTTGATGCGGATTCTCTTTGCCGCCTCGACAACGGCGGCTCGCAGGTCGTCTATGCTAATCTTTGTAATCGGGCGCTGGACTTCGTCGACGGCGCTGAACAGTGGGCGCTGATTCTCGTTGTCCCACAGCGTGTACGAAAGTACGATGCTCAGGTTGTTCGATGTCTTTTTCTCCGCGCTTTCCTGACGGATGAGCTCGTAGTCGTAGAACACTTCGCGGTTGATGTCGGTCCCGATGATGAATTCGTGCAGGATAAGGATGTAGGGGGGGATGTTCCCGCCGTCCGTGACGCTCACGCCTTGCTCGGGGAAATGCCCCTTGATGAACACGCGGTCGTCAATTTTTTGGCTTTCCTCGGGGAACCTGTTCACGACGGAATCGGGAATCTGCTTGAGAGTGGGGTAGGCGCGTTTCATCTCGTCGAGGAAAGCTTGCTCGCAGAATTTCGTTGCTTCGCCCTGCACCTTCAGCGGGTCGATATTGAGCTTTTTCGCAAACCACTTGGAACGGGTCAGGATGAAGGCATTCTCGGTTCCGGTAATGGAAAGCGTGCTGTAGGGGACTTGCCTGTAGAGCGGATGGCTTTTCGTCCAATGGTAAGATGGCCCGCACCCGGTAAGGATGCAGGCAATCGCGCAGACGATTGCAAACCGCTTAAACAACGCGTCCCCTTCTTTCGCCTAGGCTATTTTGCGCCCCATTTTTCGCGGTAGGCGTACACCTTTTCGAGGATTCCTTCGGGTGCATTGATTGCCTTGCGGTTATCTTCGCTCTCGAGGAACGCGATGATATCGTTGATATCGATGATGGAGTGAGCCTCAATGCCGTATTCGTCCTGCACGGTCTGCAGTGCGGACTTGCCGTTTTCGAGTTTTTCCTTGCGGTCGACCGAGATGAGCAATCCGATGACGTTGGCGTTTTCAATCTGCGAAAGCGCCTGCATGGTCTCGTTCACGCTCGTGCCTGCGGTAATCACGTCCTCGATGATGACGACATTCGTCTTTTCGGTATACTTGTAGCCGACGAGCGAACCGCCTTCACCGTGGTCCTTGACTTCCTTGCGGTTGTAGGTGAACGTGAGGTTCTGGGCGTACTGGTCGCTGAGCTTCATCGCGGTGGCGGCGCACAGCGGGATGCCCTTGTATGCCGGGCCGTAGAGGTTCTGGGCCTTGCCGTCGAAGTGTACCATGAACGTGCTTGCGTAGTATTCGGCAAGCTTGGAAAGGGTTGCACCCGTGCGGAACTCTCCGGTGTTGATGAAATACGGGGTCTCGCGGCCGCTCTTGGTCACGAAGTTACCGAACTTGAGGGTACCTGCCTCGACAAGGAAATGTACGAATGATTCTTTTGCGTTCATAATGGGAATACTTCTTAGGTTAACCTGCGGCTCCGGTCAAGAGCGCGAAGATGCTAGAGAATACGTTGAGGTTGTCGGTCAGGACCTCGATAGCGATAAGGATAGCGAGGACTACGACACACAGTCCGATGTAGATGTAGAAGGACTTCTTGAAGCCCTTGATCTTCAGCTTGAACACGAGCCAAATGACAAAGCTCAGGATGGCGCTGAAAATCCATGCGGCTGCACCGGGCAGCGGAACGAGCCTGCTCACGCCGAAGGTGAGTGCGATACCCGGCATAAAGAAGAAGCAGATGCAGAGTACGCACAGGAGTGCAAATCCGACATAGTGGGCGAAACCGCGTTCCTTCTGGATAATGACCTGCGGTTCCTCGGTTTCAGCAACCGGGGCCGGTTCCTGCGGAACTTCGCTCACGGGAGTTTCTGCAGGGGCGACCTGGGTGGTAGCATCGGCAGAAACGGGGGCTTCGGCGGCTTCCGGCTGTACTTCGTTGTTCAGATTTTCTTCGGACATGGTTAACTCCTATAAAATAAACGTTCTTCCGGCGTACACGAACACGCGGTGTTCGAGCCAGAGCTTGAGCGCCTGCGAAAGCGTGCGCTTTTCGATATCCTTTCCGAGTTCGACAAGTTCGTCGATGCTAGCCGTTTCGGGCACTCGCTGGATATCCTGGCAAATGATGGGCCCCTGGTCGAGGTCTTCGGTGGCAAAATGCGCCGTGGCACCGATAATCTTCACACCCTTGTGCCATGCCTGGTGGTAGGGCTTGGCGCCCTTGAATGCCGGCAGGAACCCGTGGTGGATGTTGATGATGCGGTACTTGAATTCCTCGGTGAAGGCTTCGCTCAAAATCTGCATGTAGCGGGCGAGGACGACCGTATCGGTACGGGTCTCGGCGATGATTTCGCGGAAACGGTTCTCGGGGATGCTCTTGTCCGGGTTGCTCGGCACGTAGTAGAACGGCACGCCGAAGGTGCCGCCCACGGGGCCCAAGTCGGGGTGGTTACCGACGATGCAGCTAAATTCGCAGGGAAGGTCCCCGTCGCGGTGCTTCAGGAGCAGGTCGTAGAGGCAGTGGTCCGTCTTGGATACAAAAATTGCGACACGCTCCGTCTTGGAGGTGTCGAAAAGTTTCCAGTTCAGTTGCAGGTGAGGCGCGAGTGTCTCGAGGTGCTTGTTGACTTCGGCGATGTCGCTTGCTTCAAGTTCAAAGACGGCGCGAAGGAAGAATGTCTCGATATCTTTCGCCGTATGCTGCTGCAGGTCGACAATGTTGGCGCCTGCCTTGGCGAGCACCTGTGTGGTGCCGGCGATAAGCCCTTTCTGGTCGGGACAGTGGATTTGCAAAATGTAACGTGTTGTTGCCATGCTTAAAATGTAGATAATTGCAGCCCGCGGCCCCTGCCGAATAATGAAAAAATGCTAACATTGTTCATGTTCTCAACAAAAAGGCAGGCAGAAAATGATCTGTTTCAGTAAGAAGGTTTTCGCGTGTGTAACCCTTATGGGTGTCGCCGCCTTTGCAGTCCCGCCCAAGACATGGGATGCAATCTATAAGGCAGAAGGTGAAGGCGATTACACGTCGGTGAAGGTTTCGGGCAACATCCGCATGGGCAAGTACACCAACTACAAGGAAGTACAGCCGGTTTCGTTCAAGGTGGACGATGGCCTGTTCTCCTTCTCGGCATCTGGGAACATGACCGTCCCCGCCGACAAGATTGAGAAGGGCAATTTCTACGGTCTGTGCAATTCCACAAAGGAAGCTTGGGTATCGTACTTCAACAAGCCCATGACGTTTGGCAAGGAAGAGAAAATCGTGAACATTGCGGGCGTCGACTTGGCCTGTGGTGACGATGTGTATGCGCTTTCTGACTTGAAAATCAAGTTTGCGAATCCGAAGGCCCAGGAATACTGGGTGGCGAATCTCGAAGGCCGCGAAAAGTACTTGCGCAAGCAGGTTGCCGAGTTGCGTACGGCCGAACAGCAGCACCATGCCGATATCCGCAGCATGTCGAGCTCGTTTACTGACCCGCGCGATGGCCAGGTTTACCGCACCATCAAGGTGGAAGGCCGCGAATGGTTCGCCCAGAACGTGAACTACGAAGTGCCGGGCCATTCCTGGTGCTACGAGGACAAGGAAAACTACTGCACTCGCAGCGGAAAGCTGTATGATTTGGAAGGTGCCCGTCAGGCCTGCCCTGCAGGCTGGCACTTGCCGCGCGACCGCGAATGGATGGACATGCTCGTCGGGCTTACCAAGTGCTACGAGGGCGTGGACAAGTGTGGTAAGTTTGCCGAGAAGATGAAGGCGACTACCGGCTGGCACGGCGGTGGTGGTACGGATGAATATGGATTCTCCGTTTATTCTTCGGGTTACCGCAAGGTGATTGGCAAGTCTACTGTTCGCTATGAGGAAATGGGTGAGTATGCTGGATTCTGGAGTGCACAGAACGGCCGTAACGAGACTATCTGGCTTTGGTCTATGGGCCGCATGAGCGACCAGATGGTTCGCCAGCTTGTGCCGAATAATGCGAAGAATAACGCATACTCTGTTCGCTGTATTAACGGAAACTAGGTGGTGGCAATGCTGAATCGTCCGCGTCGCTTGCGCCAGAACGAGGCTATCCGCAATATGGTGGCCGAGACCGCCGTGAACCCTGATGCACTTGTCTACCCGATGTTCGTGGTGGAAGGTTCGGGTATCAGGGAAGAGATTCCTTCGATGCCGGGCCAGTTCCGCTTCAGCATCGACGAGATTATCAAGGAAGTGGGGACATTCGAGGCGATTGGCCTCAAGAGCGTACTCCTGTTCGGGATTCCCGACTCGAAGGACGAGATGGCGACTTCTGCATACGATGACGACGGAATCGTGCAACGCGCCGTCCGTGCCATCAAGGCGAAGGCTCCTAGTTTGTATGTAGTTACGGATGTTTGCCTGTGTGAATACATGAGTCACGGGCATTGCGGGATCATCAAGAACGGTGACGTGGATAATGACTCTACGTTGGAACTCCTCGCGAAAACGGCGGTGTCGCATGCTCGCGCCGGTGCCGACATGGTGGCCCCCTCCGACATGATGGACGGGCGCGTGGCGGCTATCCGCAAGGCTCTTGACGAGAACGGGTTCCAGAACACTCCGATTATGGCCTACAGCGCGAAGTTTGCGAGTGCCTACTATGGCCCGTTCCGCGATGCGGCAGATTCTGCCCCGCACTTTGGCAACCGCAAGACATACCAGATGGACGTGCGCAATGCCCGCGAGGCACAGCACGAAGTGGACCTCGACATCGAAGAGGGCGCCGACATCGTGATGGTGAAACCGGGCCTTGCCTTCCTCGACATTTTGCGCCAGACGGCGGAAACGAGCCCCGTTCCCGTGGCCGTCTATAACGTGAGCGGTGAGTATTCCATGGTGAAGGCCGCTGCAAAGATGGGCTGGATTGACGAGGATGCCATCATTCGCGAAAACTTGCTCGCTTTCAGGCGTGCAGGTGCCGACATCATTATTACCTACCATGCCAAGGAAGCGCTGGAAAAGCATCTCTTTTAATAGAAAGCGGCGCTTAGGCTAGAAAAATGAAACACTCCCTTAGTGAAAAGCTTTTTGCCGAAGCCAAGAACCTGATGCCGGGCGGCGTGAATAGCCCTGTCCGCGCATATGGTAATGTCGGCACGACTCCTCCGTTTATCGCCCGCGCGAAGGGTAGTCACATCTATGATGTGGACGGTAACGACTATATCGACTACGTTGGCAGTTGGGGCCCGATGCTCCTGGGCCATGCGCACGATGCCGTTATCAATGCCGTTGCAGAAACGGCGAAGAATGGTTTAAGTTTTGGCGCTCCCTGCGGGCTCGAATCCGAACTTGCGAAACTCGTGATGGGCCTTGTGCCGAGTGTGGAGATGATCCGCATGGTGAACAGCGGGACCGAGGCGACGATGAGTGCCATCCGCGCGGCCCGCGGCTTTACCGGACGCGACAAGATTGTGAAGTTTGAAGGCTGCTATCATGGCCATAGCGATAGCCTGCTCATCAAAGCGGGTTCGGGCATGCTCACTACGGGCAAGCCGAGCAGCAAGGGAGTGCCCGCCGACCTCGCGAAGTATACGCTCACGCTCCAGTACAACGACGTGACGGGCGTTAAGGAGCTCTTCGACAAGATTGGCGACGAGATTGCGGGTGTCATCGTGGAACCGGTGGCCGGCAACATGGGCGTTGTACCTGCGAAACCTGAATTCTTGCAGACGCTTTCCGCGGAAACCACGAAGCATGGCGCGCTCCTGATTGTGGACGAGGTCATGACCGGTTTTCGCGTGGGTATCCACTGCGCGCAGGGGCTTTACGGCATCAAGCCCGACCTTACGACCTTCGGGAAGATTATCGGCGGCGGCATGCCCGTCGGTGCGTACGGCGGGCGTCTCGATGTTATGCAGCAGATTGCACCGCTCGGTGGTATTTACCAGGCGGGGACACTTTCCGGTAACCCGGTCGCGATGGCGGCGGGGTTAACGACGATGCGTGAACTTAATGCGCATCCCGAATACTACGTGCATGCGGAAGCGATGACCAAGCGTTTGCTTGAGGGCCTCAAGGATGCGGCCGCCTCTGCGGGCGTCGCCATTTCTGCGAACCAGGTGGGCTCCATGGGTTGCATCTTCTTTACCGAAGGCCCCGTGGAAAGCTTTGCCGACGTGCAGAAGTCCGACCTGGAACTGTTCCGTAAGTACTTCCTCGGGATGCTCGACGAAGGCATCTACCTGGCGCCGAGCCAGTTCGAGGCCATCTTCGTGAGCGCCGCGCATACAGAAAGCGACATCGACCGTACCGTCGATGCCGCCAGGAAAGTCTTCAAGACACTTTAACGACTTATCCTTCCTGCTCTGAATTGGTTTCAGGGCTGGTTGTTGCTTCGGCGCTTTCTGCGTTTTCCGCGTTCTGCGCTTCGGCGTCCTTGTCACGGATGGTGGCGCGGCGAATCTTTCCGCTGATGGTTTTCGGCAGTTCCGTCACGAAGTCGATGATGCGCGGGCTCTTGTAAGAGGCCGCGACCTTCTTGGTGAACAACTGGATTTCCTTCGCGAGGTCCTTCGACGCCTCGTAGCCCTTCTGGAGCACGATGGTCGCCTTCACGGCCTGGCCGCGGTCCTTGTCCTCCACGCCCGTTACCGCCACTTCGAGGACGGCGGGGTGCTTGTGGATGACTTCTTCCACTTCGAAGGGGCTGATGCGGTAGCCCGAACTCTTGATGAGGTCGTCGTTACGGCCCACGAACCAGTAATAACCGTCCTTGTCGCGGGTAGCGGTGTCGCCCGTGTGGTACACTCCGCCCTCGAACACGCGTTCGGTGCGTTCCTGGTCGCGGTAGTAGCCGCCGAACATGCCGAAGGGCTTGCCCTGGTCAATCTTGATGATGAGCTCGCCGACTTCGTCGTCGGCGCAGGGGTTGCCTTCGGCGTTCACGATTTCCATGCGGTATCCCGGGGAGGGCTTGCCCATGGAGCCCGGGCGCGGTTCGCTGAAACCGAAGTTGCCCGTGGTGAGTGTAAGTTCCGTCTGGCCGTAGCCTTCCTGCATGCGGATGCCCGTCTGTTCGTAGAACCTGTTGTAGATGTCGAGGTTCAGGGCTTCGCCTGCGGTAGTGCAGTACTTTAGGCTCGAAAGGTCGTACCTGCCGATGCCGTGCTGCAAAATGTAGCGGTAGACTGTCGGCGGGGCGCAGAATGTGGTCACCTTGTATTCGGACATCTTCTCGAGCAGCTTGCCCGGGATGAACACCTTCATGTCGTAGGTAAATACGGCGGAACCGGCAATCCACTGCCCGTAAATCTTGCCCCAGAGCGCCTTGGCCCAACCGGTCTCGGCGACGGTCAGGTGGCGGCCTCCGTCAACAACGTGCTGCCAATACTTGGCGGTCACGATGTGCCCCAGCGGGTAGGTGAAGGTATGTGCCACCATCTTCGGGTTTGAACTCGTACCGCTCGTGAAGTACACGATCATGATGTCGTCGTTGTGCGTGGCGGCATCGCCTTCGGGGCGCGGGAACTTGGCCGGGTAGATTTCGTAGTCGTCGTAGAAGCTCACCCAGTTCTGGCGGGCGGTCTGGCCTACGGTCACGAGTTTTTCTACGGAAGCGCACTTGGATTTCGCCTTGTCGACTTCTTTTTGCAGTGCGGGTTCGTCGTAGGTCACGACCATCTTCACGTCGGCGGCCTTGAATCGGTATTCCAGGTCTTCAGCGGCGAGCATGTTGGTCGCCGGGATGGCAATGGCGCCAATGCGGTGGAGCGCCAGCAAGAAGAACCAGAATTCGTAGCGGCGGCGGAGGATGAGCATCACGCGGTCGCCCTTCTGGATACCCTGTTCTACGAGGAAGTTTGCCGTACGCTGGGAGGCAAGCGAAAGGTCCTTGAATGTGAAAATATGGCTTTCGTCATCGTCGTCACACCACACGAGGGCTTCGCGCTTGGGTTCTGTTTTTGCGTATTCGTCAACGACGTCGTAGGCAAAGTTGAAGTTATCCGGGATGGTTATCTTGAAGTTCTTGTAGAGGTCTTCGTAAGATTCGTAATCCGTGCGGGATAGAAACTTGTTTAGCAACATGTGTCGATACCGTGGTTTCGGGTCTTAAAGATCCCGGTACATGATTTTCTCGCGCATTGTCGAGGTGTAACGAACCATATTTAGAATGCGTTTTTCACCGATGGTCCTGAAGTCCTTGTCATGGAACACCAGGCGGTGGACTCCTCCCGGCAGGAGCATCTTGAGGCAGGCGTATGTCTGCGTAAGCCCGAGGAGCGGGGTAGGGATGATGGAAAAACTGAGCGTGCCGGAACGGGTCTTCTTGATTTTCCCGTCTACCATCTGGTAAATGCCGTGGAAGTCTTCGTAGTAATCGAAGATATCGAGCGCGAGTTTCTTCAGGTATTTGTTCCCGAACCAAATGGGAGGGATGAATCCGGAGGCTTCGCCTGTCCCGTGCGCCTTCCAGAGGGCGAGGCTCCTCTTGAGGAGCGCCTGCGTGAAGCGTTCGTCGATGCCGGCGAATTCGGCCTCGTTGTTTGATATCCAGAGGGCGATTTTACCGGAAATACTGCGTTTGAGGGAAAGGTCTGCGCGGTGACGGGCTCCGTGCAGCATGATTTCGTAGCCCTCGTCCACGAACTTTTCGATTTCTTCGCGGAATTCTTCTGCTTCGGATTCGGGGGCCGCGCCGAAGGAGGGAATCACGGCGATGCTGATGGGCGAGCCTGCCGCATCGGCAATCTTGCGTATCTGTACGCTGGCCCTCTTGTAGTTCAGCACGCTAAAGCTGTGGTAGCACAGAATGAACTTCTTCTTTTTCTGCGAAGTGGCCTCGGCAGCCTGGATATCGGCGATGTCCTTGTTATGTTCCATAATGGCCTACCTGCGGATGTCGCGGTTAGAGGTGTAGTACTCTTCCTCGAGTTTCTGGGAGATGAAAAGATGGTAAAAGAAGAACAGGATTGCCGTGATTACGGAAACCTTGACCCACGATTTGAACAGCCAATCAGACATACGGAACTCCTTGGTTCGCTGCGGTACAACGCCCGCGCTCTACTCGAAAAATACAATAATTGCCCCAAAAAGGGCAAAGAATTTCGGTTAATCCTTGTATTTCTTAATGACAACCACGCCGTTGTGGCCGCCAAAACCTAGGGAGGCCGATACTGCCACGTCGATGTTGCCCTCGACGCCCTTGTGAGGTACGTAGTCGAGGTCACATTCCTCGTCTGGGTTGTCGAGGTTGATGGTGGCGGGGTAGAACGAGTCCTTGACGGCGAGCGTAGAGATAATGGCCTCGATGACGCCCGCGGCGCCGACGCAGTGGCCGGTCATGCTCTTGGTGCTCGATACCTTGATCTTGTAGGCGTGTTCACCGAGCGCGATCTTGAGCATCTGGGTCTCGGTGAGGTCGTTCAGATGGGTGGAAGTGCCGTGCGCATTGTAGTAGTTTACGTCGGTGGGGGCGATTTCGGCGTCCTTCATGGCGCGGACCATGGCCTTGGCGCAGGTTTCACCACCCGGGCGCGGGCTCGTGATGTGGTAGGCGTCGGCGGACGCGCCGTAACCGGCCAGTTCCGCATATATCTTGGCGCCGCGGGCCTTCGCGTGCTCGAGTTCCTCGAGAACCATCACCGCACCGCCTTCGCCCATGACAAAGCCGCTACGGTCTTTGTCGAACGGGCGCGACGCCTTCTCGGGGGCGTCGTTGAACTTGTCGGTGAGGGCGTGCATGCCTGCAAAGCTCTTGATGGAGTATTCGGTAATCCCGCTTTCGGAACCGCCGGCAAGGCACACGTCGAGCCTGCCCGAGCGGATTGAATCCAGGGCGACCCCGATGGCGTCGGTGCCGGAGGCACAGGCGGTGCAGACCGTGTGGGCGAGTCCCGTAATCCCGAGAGCGATGGAGACGTTTGCGCACGCCTCGTTCGGGATGAGTTCCGGCATCGCAAGTGGCGAAACCCTGCGCTTGCCGCCTTCGATATACTTGTTGTAGGTCTCGTCGAGTACGTCCATGCCCGAAAGGCCGTTGCCGGCCACGATGCCGGTTGTGTCTTCGGCGAGCTGTTCGCGGGTGAGACCCGCATCCTTGACGGCTTCGTTGGCAGCGGCAACCAGGAACTGCGTGAAGCGTGCCATGCGGCGTGCTTCCTTCGGGTCAATCCCGTGTTCCTCGGGCTTAAAGTCCTTGATTTCGGCGGCAATCTTCACCGGGCAGTTGCTGGCATCGAACTGCGTGATGGGCCCGATTCCGCATTTTCCGTCGCGGATGGAATTCCACATTTCGGGGATAGATTTCCCTACGGGGGTCACTGCACCCATGCCGGTGATAACAATTCTTCTTTTGGTCATTCTGGCCTCATTGTTTTTTGGCGCTAAAGATAGTTTTTTTGCCTGTTTTCTTCTGCAGATTTCTATCTTGTAGGGCGTTCTGAACGAGGTTTGTAATGATTGTATCTTGGATGACCACCAACAAGTGTAACCTGACCTGCAAGCACTGCTACCAGGACGCGGGCGAGAACAAGGCTGCCGAACTCACGACGCCGGAGTCCCTCAAGCTGATTGACGAAATCGCGAAGGCGGGGTTCAAGATCATGATTTTCAGTGGTGGCGAGCCGATGACCCGCCCGGACATCGTGGAACTGGTGGCACACGCCTCGAGCAAGGGACTCCGCCCGGTGTTCGGCACCAACGGCACGCTCATTACGCACGACTTGGCCTTTGAACTCAAGAAGGCGGGCGCCATGGCGATGGGCATCAGCATCGACAGCATCGATCCCAAGCGCCACAACGATTTCCGCGGGCTCCCGAACGCCTTCGAACTCACGATGATGGGCATCGAGAATTGCAAGGCGGCGGGCCTCCCGTTCCAGATCCACACGACCATCATGGACTGGAACCAGAACGAAATTTTAGATATCATGGACTGGGTCAAGGAAATCGGTGCGGTGAACCACCAGATTTTCTTCCTCATCCCTGTGGGTCGCGGAAAAGAAATTGAAGGTCACGCCCTGCGCGTCGCTGAATACGAGGGCCTGCTCCGCAAGATTATGGAAAAGAGCCGCACGCTCGGCATCCCCGTCAAGCCCACCTGCGCCCCGCAGTTCCTGCGCATCGCAGACCAATTGGATATCAAGACGCGCTACAGCCGCGGCTGCCTTGCGGGCATTGACTACTGCATCGTAAGTCCCATTGGCAAGGTGCGCCCCTGCGCCTACATGATGGAAGAGGCGGGCGACGTGCACGATACCCCGTTCGACGAAATCTGGGCCAATGCCGAAGTGTTCAAAAAACTCCGCACCAAGGCATACTCCGGTGCCTGCGGCAAGTGCAAGTTCAACGACCGCTGCGGCGGTTGCCGTGCCCGCGCCGCCTACTACCACGACGGCGACTACATGCAGGAAGATAGCTACTGCGCCTATGGGAGAGGAATTAAGTAGTGGCTCATTGGCCGGTAATCCTGATAATATTGATTTTCGTCGCTATACCTTCTTTGCTTAAGTCAAAGGAGTATATCGAAAGAGAAAATCTTAAATGGAAAGTTTGGCTAATTTCATTACCGGCATTCTGTGCTTTGTGGTTTATTGAATTTTTTTGTGGAGACGATTTTAGCAATTTTGATTTGAGTAGTATATCAGCGTGGCTAGGTTTAACTTTGGGAGTTTGGCTTTTGATGCTTCCAATTGTTTTTCTAGGAAGGTCTTTTGGAAAACATGTTCTGCCTTGGGAAAAATCCCCTGATGAAGTTGAAGATGATCTGAGTAACCTTTTTAATTCGGCTATGAATATCTGTAAAGAAAAACGTGAAGGGAAGAACACTTCAACAAAGGAAGCTGAATATAAAAGGCAAATGAAAGATTTTGAAGAGAATGGTTGATGATGGATAACACGAACGACGACGAAAAATACATGCGCATGGCGCTTCGCGAGGCGCAAAAGGCCTTCGAGGAGAAGGAAATCCCCATCGGCTGCGTTATCGTGAAGGATGGCGTAGTCATCGGTCGCGGCCACAACCAGATTGAAATGCTCAAGGACGCCACCGCCCATGCCGAAATCCTTTCTATCGGCACGGCTTCCGGCAAGCTCGAAAACTGGCGCCTGGAAGGTGTTACTTTATATGTAACACTTGAGCCGTGCCCGATGTGCGCTGGCGCCATCCTCAACAGTCGCATCTCGCGCGTGGTCTACGGTTCCCCGGACACCCGTTTTGGCGGTTGCGGGACGACCATCGATGTCATTTCGAACAACGCACTCAAGCGCGAGGTCGAGGTGGTGGGCGGAGTGCTCGCCGACGAGTGCCTTGGGCTCCTAAAGGCGTTCTTCCAGCGGATGCGTCTTGAAAAGGGCGACTCTGGGGCGAAATCCTAGTTTTTTGCCTTAAAAAGCCGTTTTTTCCTGCGCTTTTCCTTTCTTTTTACTTAAATTTCAAGTATGAGTTTTATCAAGTTTTGCGCAGCATCGGCTACGCTGATTTTCCTGTGTTCTTGCGATGGCAATGACGTTTCCCTGGCATTCAACACCCAGAGTGCCCCCGTTCAAAAGTATTTCCTGGAATCATCCATCGATGCCATGCTCCCGAGCGATTCCGGAGTCACCGTCCCCGAGGCGATGGAGACCCACCTCAAGGTGCAGGCGACACTTTCCGAACTGGTGGCCTACGACAATGGCTCCGGCCGTTTCGAGATGAAGATTGATTCGGTCGACTACAAGAGCGATAAACGCACGGTCGAGGATTACCTCTATATCGAGAAGTATCTCCTGACGCAGCACTTCCAGTACAAGATGGCTCCTGACGGCTCCGTGAGCGAACCTGCTGTGGAAGATGTCGCCCTGCAGCCGGGCTCCGAGGAACTCAACCTGCTCAAGTTGTTCATGAAGGTGCAACCGATTCTTCCGGGCAACCCGGTGAAGGTGGGCGAGACCTGGGAACGGTCGGTCGAGATTCCCGAGAGCAACAAGACGACTACGGTCTACAAGTCCTTCACCCTCGAGGAGGTCTACCTGCACGATGGTGTCCAGATGGCGAAAATCGGGATGAACGTCAAGTATCGCGAGGTGGCGGACACTACCGTGAACGTGCAGATGGAAAGCAAGGGCTTTGTTGTCGGTACGGGTTCTATCCTGTTCGATATGACACATGGCGTTATCTCGTCGGTGTCGCTTGACCTTTCGGGCCATGTCGACGTGAATGACCTTGTTGCGGGGGCCGTGATACCCGATATGCACGTGCTCCAGAAAATCAAGCTTCGGAGTGAGTTCTGATGTTCCCGCGCGGTTCTAGACAAGTATTCTGCTCGGCGCTGCTGCTTGCGGTTGTCTCCCTTGCGAGTGAGATGCCGTTCCCTCATCCTGAGAACGGAAACATCCGCCTTACGGAGAAGGATAGCCCCTACATCCTTGAACAGGGGGTCGTGGTTACCTCTACCGATACGCTTTATGTTGAACCGGGCGTTGTCGTGCACATGGGTGAATATGCGAAACTAACCCTCCGCGGGTCGGTCCATATCCTGGGTACGGAAGCCAAGCCTGTCGTGTTCCGCAGCGTCGATTCCAGCGGAAGCTGGAACGGAATTCATTTCGTGTCTACGAACCGTCCCTTCGAGGTAAAGAACTTTGTCGTCCAGAATGCGTTTCGCAATACGGTGTTCCGGTCCCGCGGAATTTTCGAGAATGTGAAGTTCGTGAACAACTACTACGGCCTCTGGGTCGACGATGTCCCCGAGGTATTCCTTGCACGCTGTGATTTCGTACGTAACCGCTTTGCGCTTTCCGTACGTGCGGGCAAGGTCATTTCTGCCGATTCCAAGATTACCGAGAATGTCTACGGGCTGTATCTTGAAGCGGGCGGCAACTATAATGGCGATCTCTCTGCCATCAAGGGAAACCTGGAGTCGGATGTCCGCAAGGAATCCGACGAACTGGCGGGTGCAGGCAAGCGCGTGAGCCGGAGTGTCTGGCAGCGCATAGAGACTGGATTCTAAGAGGTTCATGTGGAAGAAGCTTTCCGTCGGTCCATAAGAAAGATGACTGGTGCGAGCATTCGCCTGAATGCCTGCCCGAACAGGTCGTCCATGGTGGCGGATTTATCCCAATCCATGATGGTCACCTGGTCCATTGCTCTTTTTGAACATCTCGACGCATTGCTCAACAACCTCGATCCTTCAGTCGGAAATTCCGAACAGATTTCTTACAGCGAGACGGCATGGAAACTTGCCGACGCAAGTTTCCCGCAGATTATTGCCGATGCGAACAAGCTTTACGACGAGTTTCGCGCCAAGTGGATGCAGCGCTTTTCGACCGACGAGGTCTTGCGCCTGCTGCTTGAAGGCGGTGACTTTATCCATCACGATGAGGAGAAGGGCTGGGCCCTTACGGTCAAGAACAACAAGCAGGATATAAGCGCGTTCTATTCGGCGACAATCCATTTGCTGGTAAGCGATGCTGAACCGCTGTTTGTGCGCATGCATGGCCGCGTAATGCAGTTGCAAGAAAAACTCTGCAAGTACTGGCATGGCGAAAGTGCCGTCGATGCGGTCTCTAAACTTTTGCCCTGCCTGGAATCGTCGTTGCGTGAAAAGGAAAACGCAATGGTGGTTTCCTTGCGCAGTTCGTTGAATTCCCTTGCCAAGAAGCGCTTTGCCGCAGCGTTCAATACAAAGGCTCCGGCCCGCTATTACCGCACGGCGGCTTCGTGCGCCAGGAATGTTGGCCGTTTTTGGAACCCGCATTACGCCTATGAAAACGGATTCCTCGCTTTTACGGATGACTTCTGTGATTACGCTCGTGAATTGACGCTCCATGTGATTGAATGGTATCACAGTAAGTGGTCTGTTTTCCTCCGCGGGTTTTCCCGTGGACAGTTGAACTTGTTTGAAACAACGGCCTCTGCCGAGGCCTAACATTAAGGAAGAAAATGAAGAACGCATACAACCTGATTCTCGTTCTCTCTGTCGTCGGTCTTGCCGTGTTGGTGGCTGGCGCCTCCTACTTCGGTGCACCGCTTTTTGGCTGGGTCATCATGGTGGCGATTTTCGCTGTCTTCATTGTTGACCAGTTCAAGCTTCTTGCAAGCCTCAAGCGCATCGGCGAAGAAGAAAGCCTTATTGAATCGTGCGAGAGCCGCCACACGTTCTCGGTCTCAGGTGACGGAATTGTGGCGAAGCGCTTGAATCAGGCGCGCGAGATGCTTTCGCAGGGACTCAGGCTCGATTCCCCGATTGCATTTGAGGTCCTTTCGAACGGTTCTACTGTGGCTGTCCCCCGCAGTTCCGGCGGCACGGTGATCCTCCTTGGCCTTATGGGTACGTTCTTCGGTCTTATGTATTCCGTCGCCACGGCCGGTGTGGCTATCGACAATTCCTCGACGCAGGGTACGCTCGATACTATCCAGGTGCTGTTCGGCAACATGAAGGGTATTTTCGGTACGAGCCTTTGCGGCCTGTTCGCAGCCCTCGTGCTCAATGCTTCCCGTGGGATCTTCCTTGCACGCCGTGACGCCTTTATCGTGCGTCTCGATGCGCTTACCCTGAGCATGCAGGGCGAATCTGCTGGCGAGAACGAGAAGAGCAGGGACGATCTTGCTCGCCTGTTCGATTCCGTCGAGGAAAATCTCCGCAAGGTTACCGGTTCCGTGCAGGAATCGCTCAATGCGGTTGTCTCTGAACTTAATGCAAAACTTTTGAGCACTCTCGACAACATGAACGGTTCCCTCGGTAAACTTGGCGATAGTATCGGCGGTGGCATTTCGGATGCCTTCAACCCGGTGCGAAAGGAAATTACCTCGTTGGCCGATTCCGTGAGCGCAATTCCTGGCAAGCTTGATGAAAAACTGAACGGTATTTCTTCTACGTTGAAGGAAGGCCTTTCGGGTGTCGCCGCTGCGACAGAAAAGTCCATGGAGGGTGCGTCGAAGGATGTCGCCGTTGCCGTTTCCGAACAGGTGAAACAGTCCGGCGAACAGTGGAAGGCTTTCATGGACCGCCTGTCTGCCGAAACGAGCGCAAACGTGGAATCCCAGAAAGAGGGCCTCGAGACCCTCAAGACGGTGGCGCTCCAGGTGGCGGAGAAGGCTCAGGCGGGTTCTGCGGAACTTTCGCAGTCCGTTGCCGAAAAGCTCTCTACACTTTCTTCCGATATCCTCTCTGCATTCCAGAAACTTTCCGATACGTCTGCCGTGCTGCTCGAGGCCCAGAAGGCGCTTACCGAAAGCATCGACAACCGTGTCGTGAAGGAGAAGGAAGCGACGGACGCTCTCGGTGGCAACATCGTGCAGACCGCAGAACTCATGCGCGTGAACCAGAGCGAACTCAGCGCGAACCTCGAAATGCTCCGCAGCGCTCTCGAGACCATTCTCGAAAAACTCAGTGGCGATACTTCCGAGCACGAAGACGAAGAGAATTTTGTCGAACGCCTCAACCAGTCTCTCGAAGCGTTCCACGAACGCGCAAGCGAAGTGCTTATGGAAAATGCGGTCAAGACGCAGGAAATCCTTTTGGAAGTTCTCGAACAGACACAGCGTGCCGCGGCACAGCAGTCGTCTCCGAAGGCAGAGGGCTAGCCTATGCGTTTGCGTCGCGAAGAAGGCAGCAATCCCTGGATGGCGTATACCGACCTTGGCATAGCCCTGGTATCGCTGTTCATATTGGCGTTTGTCGCCATGGCAACACTTAAGGAGCAGAAGGCCGAAGACCTTACGCGTACCGAAGAAGAAGTGCTCAGCTGCCAGGAAGAAATGCGCAAGATTGCCGCCGAGCGCAATGCGCTTTTGGCGAAGAGCCTGCAGACTTCTATCGAGGCGGGCCTTATCGCGCTTGAAGACGGGAAAATTCAGATTCAGGCTTCGTTCCTGTTCCCGACCAATGGCGCGAATCTCACACAGGAAGGTATCGGCGTCATCAAGGGTATCAGCAAGGGCCTGCTCGATGCGCTCGATACTGGCGATGTAATTATGGTGAGCGGCTTTACCGACGACATCCCGTTCAGCGGCTCTACCACCTACACGAACTGGAACCTTTCTACCGAACGCGCCGTGAACGTGGTGAAGACGCTTATTAAGGAAGGGTTCCCTTCTGACCGCCTGTTTGCTGCGGGCTTCGGCGAATTCCAGCCCAAGTACCCCAACGACACCGAGGAACACCGCCGCCTCAATCGTCGCGTGGAAATCGGTGTGACACCGTTACGCCTGGGGAGTACCCGCTAATGCAGGAACGCATAGAATCCGTACGCCGCACGATAGATTCCATACGCAAGTCTGGAAGTCTTCCGCATTGGCGCATGGTCTATGCCGATATGCTTCTGGAACGAGCCGAAGACTATATCGCGATTGACAGGATTCCCGAAGCGGGAATGGTACTGGATAAGTTGACCCGGTGGACGGAAACCCACATGCCTCCCGCAGCCGCAGATACGGCAAGCGAGGCTGCCCCCATCGTGTTCTGGAATGCAGACCTGCTGAAAGGCATTGTCGAACAGGTCCGCAGCACGCTAGCCAGGAAGAAGATGCTTGTGCCTGCTACGGAACGGGATGCCATTTTGCGCCGTCTGGACTTGGTCGAAAAGTGGATCGAGGAATCGAATATCCTCGAGGCGCACCAGGAACTGCTTGCGCTTCGCAGTGCCCTCATTGCCCGCCTACGCCGCTCGTACAGGGCTCGTCTGGCTTCTAGCGACTACCGTTCGGGGACATTCGTACAGCCCGCGGGTACGCTTGTGGGCCCGTACAATGCCCGCCATACGCTCGAGGAAACTTTTCAGGTGGTGGGCGAACGAGACCCGATTTGGGTCGAAGATTTTCTTGATATCTATAACGATTTGTTCCGCATCGTCGAAAGACTTGCTCCACAAGAGAAAAAATAGTTGTATATTCATTAGGGAAAGGGGTACTTATGAAAAAAATTATGTTTTTCTATGTGTTGGCCGCACTCGCCTTGTCTCTTGTGGGCTGTGGTGATTCCGGTTTTGACACGGGCAAAGATTCTTCGTTGATAGTCCACATAGAGGACGGAGTATTCGTCGACCAGCGTGATGGCGAAAGGTATCGCGTAATCAAGGTCGGCAGTGATGTTTGGCTGGCCGAGAACTTGCGCTATAAGGATAGCACGGAATCGCCGAATCTGGAGGGCAATATGTGGTGCCCTGACGATGACCCCGCGAAATGCGCCAAGTTTGGCCCGCTCTATTCCTGGACTGCGGCAAGGAATGTTTCTTCGGACTATTCGCAAAGGACCTTGGGGCGTAACATATCCCAGTTGCGCGGAATCTGCCCGGAAGGATTTCGCCTGCCGACGAATAGCGATTGGGTGTATTTGGCGATGGTTGCGGATAAGTTCTCCGGGGAGTGGGCTGTTGCCGAAATCCTTAAGGCGCCGGAAGGCTGGGAAAGCTGGAGTTCTGACATCCTTATCTATGATTCCACCTGGTACAGTTTCGATGCGCTTCCTGCCGGAAGGCGTAACATGGAAGGCGGCTTCCTGGAAAGCGGGCTGTTCGCGTTCTTCTGGACTGCCGACGAGATAGACAACGCAACGGCTTCGGGCTGGACTCTCCGCGATGATAATGACTTGTTGGATTCGGGAAGGTATTACAAGGAACACGGAATGTCGATTCGCTGCCTCGTCGAAGATCCGGAATCGGTCGAATGGAAGGGTGAAACGAACAGAGGGGGATTCCAGTTCCATTATTCGACATTGGAATACGAAGGCCAGGAATACAAGGTTCTGGATTTCGGTGGCGTGACCTGGATGGCCGAAAACCTGAATGTTGAATCGGAAAATAGCCGCTGCTATGCAGATAAGGAAGAAAACTGCGAGAAGTACGGACGTCTCTATTCTAGGGAAGATGCCTCGAAGGTTTGCCCGGAAGGCTGGAGATTGCCTACTAATGCCGAATGGAACAATCTGTTCTATGCTGCCGGCTTGAGTGCGACAAGATTGATGTCCACGGAAGACTGGCACGGAGGAAACGGAACGGATGATATTGGCTTTACGGCTCTCCCGGCAGGCATATATGATAATGGCTCGTTCTCTGATTTGACAATCTCTACCTATTTCTGGGAAGCGGACAAGGGGAATGTTTGCTCGGCGGCACAAACCGGAGTGAGCATGAATTACTACAGTACGGGTCTTACATCAAATACGTTCTCTTCCAACACCTACGTATCTGTGCGTTGTGTCAAGTTGGGGTCGTGCAATGGACTATAGGATTCTGCTGCGCTTTGTCGGGAACAGTGCCGATCTAGATGCAATCTGGAACGAACTGATGGAACGCTTCCCGGAGGCCGACTTGCCGGGAGTGGATTCTGGTGACTGGTACGGTGTTGACGACGTGATGACCGACGAGTACGAGTGCCGTTTCGAGGAATTGCCCGAAGAAGAACTGATGGCCATGGATGGCTCGCTGCTTGTCGACGACGAGTTTCCTGAAGACTTTTTCGATGAACTGATGGAACGATTTGAACGTGTCTATGGCGTTTTCAAGTGGTCGTCGATGGAGGTTGGGATTGGTTGCGGCACGAGTGAGGGGTGGGGCGAGTTTATTGCGGACTATGCCGACGATTCCTCCGACGAGGCCTACGAAATATCCGAGGCCGTCCTTGGATTCTAGGAGATATTACCTCGAGCGAAAAGTCTCGAGGTAAATTTTTTTTATGCATGCCCTTAAAAAGGTGTATTGCATAAACGAGACAAATAATGTCATCCTTATGTGTGCCGGTGTTGAAGGATAGGCTTATGTATGGCAATGTGCTGAAGGCTTCGTACAAGGCCTCTAGAAAGGGGATAGTATAAATAACGTTTTTATGTAAGTTGTGCTAGTTTGTTCGGAATCTACATTTTGAGGACAATATTTTGTTCATAAAATAGGAGTAGATGATGAATAAAAAATTAGCCTTGTGTGTGGCGATGGGGTGTACAGCAGCCTTTGCCGCGACAAACTATGACCTTCTTGGCCGTAACGGGAGCAAGAAGAATTCCCCGATGGTCTACAGGAATGTGGACTATGGTGCAATGAAAAAGGATCGCCAGCACGATGCCGCCTCGTTGCGGGGTGACAGGTCCTTGAAGAAACTTTCGTCCGGCCTGAATGGCCTCGTTGCCCTAGAGGGTGCGTTTAGCACTAGGGGACTCGCATTTAGTAAGAACGGGAATCCTTATTCATTCTATTTGAAACGGTATTATCAAAACGGGTACGAAGGGTATGGCTATTACGAGTTGCTTAATGGTTCCAGCAATACGTATTTGAACGAATTGAATAACGTCTTTAAACCCGTTAACATTGTACAGAACTATACGCCTAATGGCCTGATTGTTAATAACAGTTCGCCCAATAATGGTCCCGCATCCAATGTGTATGGTTTTGATTTTACGGAACAGTACTATTATAACTTCAACAATTCCACTCCTTTCTCAGCCTTGGAATATAATGTTGCCAAAAAGGGGGATGTTGAATGGTGGCTGTATAACTCTGGCTATAGCCAGTGTCAGGAATGTGGAGATGTCGGCCTCTATATGGATGCGGATGCGTTCCCTGTAAGATTGAATCCATCAAAGGTCGTAAAGTATCTCGTTTACGATGAAAACGACCACATTTTCCCGAGTAAGGCAACCGAAATGCTTTCGGCCAGGACGTACAGCATACTTCAGGCTTCGACTACCGAAAATACCAGGGTCTTTGTCACTAATGCCTTGCCTCAAAATCCGGGCTCCAAGACTCCGCAGGTGTATATGGGCGTCCATAATCGCGCGAATAGCCCCGAGGTGCTCCAGGAGGATGCTGTGTACTATGGTCCCGAGGCCAGGGACCTGGATAACTATATCTACAACAATCGTACTGTAGAAGTTGTGGCTGCAGGTAATTACTGGATTCGAAACAACGATGCCCAGCTTAATGCTCAGGCGCATGCGGCCAACGCCATTACGGTTGGCGCCGTCAATGCCGGTGACCAGAAAATTGCGGACTATACGTCGAACAATTCCAAGTACTGTACTAGAGGCATTGGAAATTGCCCGAATGGCTACTATACCAATAATGGTTCTAGCAAGCCTGAAATCTACGGTTACACCAATTTCTATATGGATAACGACAGGAAGAGGACGTATACCAACTGGTTTACGCAAGAGGCTTTCGTCTATGATCCTTACTATAGTGGAACCGAATCTGCTGCATCGTATACGGCAGGTATGGTTGCTGGGCTCCTGAGGGCCAACCCCTTCTACCGTTGGCATCCTGAAGTGGTCAAGGCGGTACTTTTGGCTTCTGGTGATAACAACATCAATACGCCGTATCCGCATGGGCAAACCCCGGCGACGACAAAGGTGCCGACTTACAGGAGTACGGTCTTTAATCGTTTCCACAATGACTACTTCCATGAATCGCGTTATTGGATTGGCGACTGGGATAATCTTTATACGCATTCCGAAGGCAACTCGACTGAAATCCGCTTTAGCGTTAAGCGCCCGGACAACAAGTACAATTTCTCTGCGGCCATTGCCTGGTTGACGAGTGGTAACGATATTGCCAATTATGGCAAGATCCCGCAGGACTTTGATCTGTATGTGTACGAGAGTAATTCTTCGAATGTCGATAACATAGATGTCTATAATTACAAGACGTCATCTCGCAGTGGCGGTAATGCGTTCGAGAAGGTTTCGTTTACCTCGAGTGCGCAGTATCTGACGTTCCGCATACTACTCTATACGGAAGATTCACGCTCCGAAAACTATAGGCAGGCCGTTATAGGCTTTGACGTCGCCTCGGCAAACTGATTTCCTTGACCACCGGATAAATAAATCCCCGAAAGCCAGAAGGTTTTCGGGGATTTGATTTTTAAAGGTGCTGGCGGTCGTCCGTGAGCAACAAAGCCCCTGGTATTAACCAGGGGCGGTTGCGAGAGTGAGCGCTGACCGGAGAAGTAGTCCCCGAGTTTGGCGCGAACGGTCGCTTAAGTCTTGTCTTCGCCGCGGAGCATGATGACCTTGCCCGTGCGGATGTATTCGACGATTTCGAACTTCTGCAACAGGCTCTTGAGCGTGTCGACCTTCGTGCTGTTTCCGGTAATCTGGATGATCATCGAAGTGGCGGTCATGTCGACGGTGTTCGCCTTGAAGTGGTCGCACAGCTGCAGAATTTCGGTACGCTGGTCTGGAGTGCAACGCACCTTGATGAGTGCGAGTTCCTTCTCGACGGCGTCCGTGCCGGTGTGGTCCTTCGCTTGCACCACGTCGACGAGCTTCTCGAGCTGCTTGATGATCTGCATCAGGATTTCGGGATTGCCGTGGGCGATGATGTTCATGCGGCTGAAGTTCGGGTCGAGCGTGGGGGAGACAACGAGGGAATCGATGTTGTAGCCACGGCGGGAGAACACGAGGGCGATACGCACGAGCACGCCCGGGCGGTTCGCCACCAACAAACTAATGGAATGTCCTTTATCTATCATGGTAATGTCCTCCTATTAGGTCGATCCTGTGGGCTTTTCGAGTTTAGCCTTGGGCGGTTCGGTAATCATGCTGGTGATGGGCGCACCCGCTGGAATCATCGGGAACACGTTGTCTTCCTTCTCGCATTCGCAGTGGATGAGGATCGGGCCGTCCTTGTATTCGAGCGCCTTCTGGATGACGCGTTCGGCGTCGGCGGCACGCTTGATGCGCAGCCCCGGGATGCCGTAGGCTTCGGCGAGTTTCACGAAGTCGGGGTTGCCCACCATGTCCACGCTGGAGTAGCGGTGGTCGTAGAAGAGTTCCTGCCACTGGCGCACCATGCCGAGGTACTTGTTGTCCATCACGAAGATCTTGATGGGGAGCTTGTGGATGGCGGCGGTAGCGAGTTCCGCTTCCGTCATCTGGAAGCCGCCGTCACCGCTGAAACTCAAGACCGGCCAACCGGTCTCGTTGCCGAACGCGGCGCCGATGGCTGCGGGGAAGCCGAAGCCCATCGTGCCTGCACCGCCGCTGGAGTGCAGCTGGCGCGGATAGTTGATGTCAAAGAACTGGGCAACCCACATCTGGTGCTGGCCCACGTCGGTCGTGACGATGGCCTTGCCCTTGGTGAGCTTGCTTGCAGTCGCGATCACGTGCTGCATGCGTAAGCCCCCCTGCTTGGGGTAGGTGAGCGGGAAGCGCTTCTTCCAGGTCTGGCAAGTCTTGATCCATTCGGCGGTATCGAGCTTGTGGACCATCGGCAAAAGCTGCTCGAGCACGAGCTTCGCGTCGCCGCACATGAACACATCCGGCTGCAACACCTTGCCTTCTTCGGCGGGGTCGATGTCGATGTGCATCTTGATGGCGTCTTTGCAGAACACTTCGAGCTTGCCGGTGATGCGGTCATCCCAGCGGCTACCGATGGAGAGAATCAAATCGCAGTCGAGCACGGCCTTGTTCGCGTACACGGTGCCGTGCATGCCGAGCATGCCGAGCGAAAGCTCGTGATTGGTGGGGAAGGCGCCGAGGCCGAGCATGGTGCAGCAGACCGGAGCGCCGATCTTTTCGGCGAGTTCCTTCACCTGGCGGCTGGCCCCGCTGATCATGGCACCGTGGCCCACGAGCAGCAACGGCTTCTTGGAATTCTTGAGGTATTCGGCGGCCTTCTCGACGCTTTCGGTCGGGGCGTACGTCGGAATCTTGTAGCCGGGCAGGTCCATCTGGTCGGTGAACGGGGCGGTGCAGGGGCCTGCGGTCACGTCCTTGGGCAAGTCGATGAGCACGGGACCCGGACGGCCGCTGCGGGCGATGTGGAAGGCTTCCTTCATGATGCGCGGGAGGTCGTTGGAATCCTTCACCAGGTAAGAATGCTTGACTGCAGCGAAAGTCATGCCGCTCGTGTCGCATTCCTGGAAGGCGTCCTTGCCGAGGTTCGGGGTCGTCGTCTGGGCGGCGAGCACCACGATGGGGCTCGAATCCATGAGGGCGGTGTAGATGCCGGTGAACGTGTTGGTTGCACCCGGACCGCTCGTCACGAGGGCGACGCCGACCTTGCCCGTCTGGCGGGCGTAGCCGTCGGCCATGTGGGTTGCACCCTGTTCGTGGCGGGAGAGGACTACCTTAATATTAGAATCGAGAATTGCGTCGAACATCGGGATGGCGGATCCACCGGGATAGCCGAAAATGGTGTCGATGCCTTCGCGTTTCAGGCATTCGATAATCACTTCGGCACCGCTAAGAGTCTTGTTTGCCATAATTTTTCCTATCTGAAAGAAGATTGTCTTTTGGTGTTTGCTTAAAAATATAGGAGATTTTTTTTAAAGTGGCAATAGATTCTGTTGCAAAAATTGAAAAATTATTCGAATTTTTTATAAAGATTGCGTTTTGAATAAATTTTTGTCGTGAAAAATTGATAAATATTACACTATTTTTACTCGGCGTTCTTGTTTTGATGCTAAAAATGTCCTGTTTTTGGTGAAACTTTTGTTATTTTGATTTGTTGATTGGTAAAAATAAGTGGTTTTTGCTGGCGAATGTTGCCCGGTGATTCTCCTTTTTCCTGTTTTCTATAAAAAAGGTGCCTTTTTGGCTGATTTTTCCCCTGAACTCGTTTTATAAGGTAGAAACGATCCTAAGGACTGCCTATGCATGAAAATCTACTTCCCCGCGAAAAGCTCCGGATGAGGGGGGCGAGTGCCCTTTCCAATGAGGAACTCATTGCCCTGATTCTTGGAAGCGGTACCCGCGAGTGTGGCGTGTTCGAACTCTCTCGCCATATTTCGGACTACCTTTCTTCAGCAACCACGCTACCCTCGATGGATTCCCTGCGTAAAATACGCGGGCTTGGGACCGTCAAGGCTACGCAGATTTTGGCCTGTCTGGAACTCTCGAACCGCTACATACTGAGTTCGAAGGCGGTGTCGGTCCTCTCGCCCGAAGACCTGCTTGCGCGCCTCGCCGGGCTCAAGTTTGAGCAGAAGGAACATTTCGTCGTGGTGACCCTCAATGCGGCGAACTTCGTCATCGGCGTTCACGAAGTCACTTCCGGACTAGTGAACCAGGCTCCTATCGCACCGAGGGAGGCTTTTGCGAAGGCCATCGAGGACAATGCGGTCTCGGTCATCTTTGCGCATAACCATCCTTCGGGTTCTACTGAGGCTTCCCCGCAGGACTATACCATTACGCGGGTGCTGTGTGCGGCGGGGAAGGTGCTCCAGATTCCGGTCATCGATCACATCATCGTTGGGAAGGGCGGATATACTAGCCTCTGTCGCGAGAACCCGGAAATGTTCGAGAAAAGCCTCTAGTTTCGTGGCGTTTCTGGTGAAAAAACGGCATTTTTGAAAAGTTTCGTTTACATTAGCGTTATTTTGTCTGTCTTTCAAAACGTTCGCTGTGACCGTTGTCATAAAAACACTGAATATTTAGCTCATTTTATACTTATAAATGTCGTTTTTTGGCTAAAAAGTTATATTTAACGCAGAAGTTTAGGGAAAACCCTATTTTTAAGGAGACTCTATGAAAAGAGTAGTAACAGGGCTTGCGCTTGCACTCGCCGTCCAGGCTTTTGCAGACCACCCGCAGACAATCAACAAGACAGGCTTTGTTGGTGTCAATAAGACTCAGTCTGCCCAATCCTTGGGACATTCTAAATTGTCTTTCTATGGCTTGATGGACGCAACGACGGATGTCAACAACATTGCTCCGGAAGGCGTTACCGAAAGCTATATCGGCCCCTACCAGGAAGGTGTTGTCGGATTGCCTCCGGGAACCGTCATGCGTAAGGGCATGGTCGAGGACTATATCGGCTTAGGCGCCCAGGTCGGTTTCGGTATCGGCATCTGGCATTACTTCGATATCGGTGTCGGCATTCCTGTTTACTATGACAAGTTTACCGTTAACAACACGGGCTGCCCGTACAACGGTGTCGTTACCTACGATCCCGGTGATGGAATTCAGCCGGCTACGGCTTGCCAGCCGGGTCAGGTCGCTGGTACCAATATCGGCTACATCGGCAACATCAAGGCCGACTTGAAGATCCGTCTCCCGCTCCCCGACGAACAGCCGGTGGACATCGCCGTTTTCGGTGAAGGCAACTTCGGTACGGCGAATACCGCGAAGGATGGTATCTGGATCCGCGAACCGGAATTCATCAACAAGAACGACAAGGCCGCGCAGGCATTCGGCGTGCGTAGCACCATTGCCAAGGTTGGCGGTGCGTTGACCCTCGATTTCGACAAGATCGACGCCATCCCGCTCGTTATCCATGGTAACGGCGGCTATGTCTATTCTACCGACGCGAACTACCTCTCCTATCCGTATGCGTCTGGAGCCCTTGAAATCTATTTCATGGACTTCCTCTCGATCTTTGCGGAATACTACATGATTTTCCAGATGGATGAGTTCAGCGATGGAACTAAGCTCGATGTCAAGGACTTGACCGGTGCGGTCGTGTTCCACCTGCCGATCGGTCTTGATATCCACCTGGGCGGCTCCTACTCGCTGGGTAAAGGCTACGATGCCGCCGATCCTTCGAATTTCACGTCTGTCAACGCCATGGAAAACGACCAGCGCATCCTTACCTACAGGACGACGGTCAATCCCAAGTACAAGGTCTATGGCGGTATCACCTGGAGCGGCTTCTTGCTGGCTCAGGACCGCGATGGCGATGGCGTGACGGATAATGAAGATAACTGCCCGGATGACTTTGGTCATCGTCTGAACCAGGGGTGCCCGTTGGGTAATCCGGACGTCGACGAAGACGGCGTTTGCGATGCCTGGGTTTCTGAGAAGGGCTTTGAAAATGAATTTAGGGATGTCTGCGAAGGCATTGACGCTTGCCCGAACGAACAGGGTGAAGGCGAAGATGGCTGCCCGCTCGAAGATCCGGACCCGGATGGCGACCATGTCTGCGATGCCTGGGTCTCCAAGAAGAAACTCCAGAAGAAGTTCAAGGAAGTCTGCGAAGGCATAGATAGCTGCCCGACTGAAAAGGGTACCGTTGCCAATAAGGGCTGCCCGGAAGATAATCCGGACCCGGATGGCGATGGCATGTGCTCTCCGTGGGTGACCGACAAGAACAAGCTCGGTGACTATGCGAACGTCTGTAAGGGTTACGACATGTGTCCGGGTGAAGCGGGTACCAAGGCCAACAAGGGCTGCCCGTGGGATGATCCGGATAGCGATGGTGACGGCCTCTGCGACGAATGGGTGACCCAGAAGAAGATGGGCTACTACTTCGAAAAGGCTGCCGAAGACGAAAAGATCAAGAACGAATGGTTCATTGAAAAGACCTGTAAGGGTATCGACAAGTGCCCGACCGAATTCGGCCCGGCCAACAACGAAGGCTGCCCGCTCGGCGATCCGGATACCGACAAGGACGGCATCTGTGACGAATGGGTGACCCAGAAGAACATGCTCGACCAGTACGACGGCATCTGCTCCGGTATCGACAAGTGCCCGACTGAACCTGGTGAAGCCTGGGCTAACGGCTGCCCGATGGACAACCCGGATATTGACGGCGACAGCCTCTGCGCCTCTTGGGTGACCGAGAAGAAGATGCAGGATCAGTTCAAGGATGTCTGCCACGGCGTCGACAAGTGCCCGACTGAAAATGGTCCTGAATGGAACAAGGGCTGCCCGGCTGAAAATCCGGACTCCGACGGCGACGGCGTCTGCGATGCATGGGTCTCCAAGCAGAAGATGTTCGAACAGTTCAAGGATGTATGTAAGGGCGTTGACCGTTGCCCGGATGAACCGGGTCCGGATTGGAACAAGGGTTGCCCGTCTGACGAGAACCCGGATACTGACGGCGACAGTCTCTGCGATCCGTGGGTAAGCAAGCAGAAGCTGGCTGACCAGTTCAAGGATGTCTGTCACGGTATCGACAAGTGCCCGGACGAAGCTGGTCCTGAATGGAGCAAGGGTTGCCCGGCTGAAAATCCGGACAGCGACGGCGACGGTCTCTGCGACGCCTGGGTTGGCAAGCAGAAGATGTTCGACCAGTTCAAGGATGTATGTAAGGGCACAGACCGTTGCCCGGACGAAGCCGGTCCTGAATGGAACAAGGGCTGCCCGATGGACGACGATCCGGATGCCGATAAGGATGGTGTCTGCTCTGAATGGGTATCTACCAAGAAGCTCCTCAAGCAGTTCGAAGGCGTCTGCACTGGCCTCGACCGTTGCCCGGATGTTGCGGGTGATGACGGCCACGGCTGCCCGAAGAAGGCTGTCGAGAAGCTCACCGGCGTGACCTTCAAGCCGGGTAAGGCAACGCTCGAATCCAACGCCAAGAACATCCTCAAGGCTGTTGCGAAGAAGCTGAACGAAGATGATAGCTACAAGGAACTGAAGATTGTTATCCAGGGCCACACCGACAACAAGGGTAAGGACAAGACCAACCAGAAGCTCTCTGAAAAGCGTGCTCAGGAAGTCATGAAGACCCTCATCAAGTTCGGCGTGAAGAAGAACCGCATCAAGGCCGTGGGTCTCGGTGCAAGCTGCCCGGTCGACGACAACAGCACCGAAGACGGTCGCGAAATGAACCGCCGTATCGAAATGCACTTCGCTACGCCGGAGAACGACGGAACCAAGTGCGAATCCGAATTCCAGCAGTAATCATCTGATCGGAAACTGAAATTCAAATCCCTGCCCTTCGGGGCGGGGATTTTTATATTTGAATACACCATGACAAAACTTGACGAAATATTGCAGTCCCTCGGAGCGGCAAACCACGACCTGGTCGAGAAACTTCCCGCAAACTTGAACCACAAGATGGTGCAGAAGGCCCGCCTTGGCAAGAAGCCCGTGCCCAAGCACACGCAAGATTTGATTCTACAGGCGGTGAACATGCTTATGCGCGAAAAGGCCGTTGCCGAAGACAAGGCCGTAAAGCAGTATAAGCGGGTGGAAATTTTCGGGGAATGAACATCTCACAATTTTTTATTAAATTAAAATCATGCAGCAATACTTAGACTTACTTCGTGACATTCTTGAAAACGGTGTGGACCGTTCCGACCGTACGGGAACGGGAACGCGCTCCGTATTTGGCCGCCAGTGCCGTTACGACCTTTCCAAAGGGTTCCCCTGCCTTACCACCAAGAAACTCCACCTGCGTTCGATTATCCACGAACTCCTGTGGTTCCTGAAGGGCGACACGAACATCAAGTACCTGCACGATAACAAGGTCACCATATGGGATGAATGGGCCGACGAGAATGGCGACCTGGGCCCGGTCTATGGCCACCAGTGGCGCTCTTGGCCGACCCCCGATGGCGGGCACATCGACCAGATTCAGAACTTAATCAATAGCCTCAAGAACAATCCGGATTCACGCAGGCACTTGGTGTGCGCATGGAATGTGGCCGAAGTTGACAAGATGGCCCTGCCGCCTTGCCACTGCCTGTTCCAGTTCTACGTGGGTGGAGTGGGTGCTTCGGGCAAGCGCAAACTCAGCTGCCAACTGTACCAGCGCAGTGCGGACACGTTCCTCGGCGTTCCGTTCAATATTGCGTCCTATGCGCTGCTGACGCTCATGCTTGCACAGGTCTGCGACTACGAACCGGGTGAGTTTATCCATACTCTCGGCGATACGCACCTGTACTCCAATCACTTCGAACAGGCGAAGGAACAGCTTACGCGTACGCCGCGCAAGCTCCCGACGATGAAGCTCAATCCCGAAATCAAGGACCTGTTCGAATTCAAGTTCGAGGACTTCGAACTCGTAGATTATGACCCGTGGCCGACCATCAAGGCCCCGATTGCAGTTTAATATGCTTATCTCTGCTATAGTCGCAATTTCAAGGAACAATGTCATCGGCCGTGACGGACACTTGCCGTGGCACCTGTCTGCCGACCTCAAGCGTTTCAAGGCCATCACGACGGGGCATTCCATTATCCTCGGGCGCAAGAACTACGACGATATCGGACGCCCGCTTCCGAACCGCACGAACTACGTGCTCACGCGGAACACGGCGTTCGAGGCTCCAGGCAGCATTGTCTGCGGTAGCCTCGAACTGGCCTTGAACAAGGCTAGCGCTGCCGGCGAGAGTGAGTGCTTTATCATAGGCGGCGCCGCCGTGTACCGCGAGGCGATGCCCCTGGTGAAAAAGATGTACGTGACCCGTGTGGAATCTGACGTAGATGGCGACGTGTTTTTCCCGGAATGGGGCGAGGGCTGGCATAAGGTGAGTGAGGAATCTTTCCCTGCCGACGAGAAAAACGACTTCCCGACGGTGTTCGAAGTCTGGGAAAGGGATTAGTTACAACTTGGAATAATTTTTTAGAAAATTGTCTCCCTCGATTTTGTCGGGGGTCTCTTTTTTGTATAGATTAAAAACATGCTGGACTTAAATGTATTCTACCGTTTGGCGGCAGCGATTGGCATCGGCCTTATCATAGGCATGCAGCGCGAGCACACCTATTCCGACAAGGATGACAGACACCCTGCCGGTGTACGCACGTTTACCCTGGTTGCGCTTGTGGGGGCTATTTCTGCTCTGCTCAGTGACCAGATGCAGGGGCTTGCCCCGTTCGTGACAGGCTTTATCGTGGTAGGCATGCTCCTGATGGCATCGCACATTTCTTTTGCGATAGGGCACAGGCCCCAGGAAGGGCGGCCTGTTGTCAGCAGTGACGGCATCACGACAAGCGTTGCCGTGCTGATGGTTTATCTGCTGGGGGCGGTGTGCTGGTACGGCAGGCTCCTTGAAGCATGCGTGATTGTGGTGGTGATGCTGTGGGTGCTGATGGCAAAAGACCAGTTGCATTCTTTTGCGCAGAAACTTTCGAAGGAAGATATCCTCGCGACGGTCAAGTTTGCGGTGATATCGGCGTTGATCTTGCCGTTCCTGCCGAATCAGGCTTTCGGACCGCCGGGGCTCGAAGTGCTGAACCCGCACACCATCTGGCTTTTCGTGGTGTTCATCTCGGGCATAGGCTTTGTGGGCTATGTGCTTATCAAGCTTGTTGGTCCTGGCAAGGGAATCTGGCTTACCGGCCTTCTGGGCGGGCTTGCAAGCAGTACCGCCCTCACGCTGAACCTTGCAGGGCGCAGCCGCGAAAACGAGGATTATGCCTCGGACTTTACGCTGGGTATCGTGCTCAGCTGGGCGGTGATGTACGTGCGTCTTTACCTTATCTGTATCTTCCTGAGCGGTGCGCTGGCAAAACCTCTGGTACTACCGCTCCTGCTCCCGGTGGTGCCGGCGCTCGGGTATGCGCTGTTCCTCAAGATTAAGGAAGTCCGCAACCACAGGCAGAAATCCGCCGATTTCACGAACCCCTTCAAGCTTTTGCCGGCAATTAAGTTCGGCCTCGTGTTTACTGCGGTCATGTTCGTCGCGAATGCGGCGCGCGTTTACCTGGGCTCGGGAGCCTTGCTCGCCTGCAGTTTCTTGGGCGGTGCCGCCGAGATGGATGCGGTCGCGTTCTCCGTCATCGACATGAACCTGAAATCGGGGCTTGGCGTGCATGAACTTGTGCTCGCGCTCCTGTTTGCAAGCCTTGCGAATACCCTTACCAAGGGTGCCCTGGTGTGCTTCCTCGGTGCAAAATCCATGCGTCGCCCGATAATTCCGGCGGTAGTGCTGATTTGCGCCGTGACCGGAGCCTTGATAGCATTTTATATGGGAAACTAGCCTCTCTTTGCGGGAAATAATTACTATATTTACCTCGCAAAAAGAGGTCTATTATGAAACTTTTGCCCGAAGCCTTGACGTTTGATGACGTCCTGCTCGTTCCCGCTGAATCCTCCGTTTTGCCGGCCCAGACCGACGTGAGCACCCAGCTCGCTCCTAATATCAAGCTGAACATTCCTATTATCAGTGCCGCCATGGACACCGTGACGACTGCTCCTTTGGCCATTTCGCTTGCCCTGCAGGGTGGCCTTGGCATTATCCACAAGAACATGAGCGTCGAAGACCAGGCCGAAGAGGTCCGTAAGGTCAAGCGGTGGCAGTCCGGTATTGTGACCAATCCGGTGACTCTCGATGCCGATGAACCGGTGTCTGCTGCATTTGAACTCCGTGCACGCAACAAGGTGAGCGGTTTTCCGATCCTTTCCAAGGGCAAGCTCGTCGGTATGCTCACGAGCCGCGACCTTCGCACCGTTAGCGATATGAACGTGAAGATCCGTTCCGTGATGACGAAGAATCCGGTGACGGCCAGCCCGAAGGTGAGCCTTGCCAAGGCGAAGGAAATCCTCGCCGAGAAACGCATCGAGAAGCTCCCGCTCGTGGATGCATCCGGCGCCCTGAAGGGCCTCATCACGATGACTGACATTTTGAAGCGCGAAAATAACCCGAACGCTAGCCTCGACAAGAACGGCCAGTTGCTCGTGGGTGCCGCAGTCAGCACGTCTGCTAACACTCTTGAACGCGTCGCCGCCCTCGTGGACGCCGGCGTTGACCTGCTTATTATCGATACGGCTCACGGCCACCACATCGGTGTGCGCAACATGGTGAAGACCGTCCGCAAAAAATACCCGAAGCTCACGATTTGCGCAGGCAACGTCTGCACTCCGGAAGCGGTTGCGGAACTTGCCAAGTGCGGTGCGAACATCGTGAAGGTCGGTATCGGACCGGGTTCCATCTGCACCACGCGTATCGTTGCCGGTGTCGGTTACCCGCAGTTCTCCGCCGTGGTGGAATGCGGCAAGATGGCCCGCAAGGTCGGCGTGAAGATTATCGCCGATGGTGGCCTCAAGTTCTCTGGCGACATCGTGAAGGCTCTTGCTGCCGGTGGCCACGCCGTGATGGTGGGCTCGCTCTTTGCCGGTACCGAAGAAGCTCCGGGCGAAGTCATTCTCGCCGACGGCCGTAGCTACAAGAGCTACCGCGGCATGGGTTCTCTTGGCGCCATGAAGGCCGGTTCTGCTGACCGTTACTTCCAGGGTGGCGTTCAGGAACCGCGCAAGTTTGTTCCGGAAGGCATCGAAGGCCGCGTTCCGTACAAGGGACCGCTCCGCGACACCGTTTACCAGCTCATTGGCGGTATCCACTCTGCTATGGGTTATGCCGGTGCTGCAAACCTCGAAGAACTCTACAAGAAGGCGACGTTTGTGCGCATTACGGGCGCAGGCCTCCGTGAATCTCACCCGCACGACGTGACGATTACGAAGGAAGCCCCGAACTACCGCACGGGCGACTAAGCCTTCGTTGTTGTACCTTTGTAAAAATCAATCCTGTTATAGACAAACTATAACAGGATTTTTTATATTTGAGGTGAAAAAAGGAGTTTGTATGAAAATAAGGTTTGTGGCTCTTTGCTTGTTGGTGTTGTTCTTTGCCTGCTGTTCGTCGGAACGCCAGTTCCTGGATGCCGGTTGGACGCAGAAGCCCGCAAAGATGAAAATCCTGTTCACGAAGCCTAGCCTCGTAGTCGAGGATAAGGAGTTCCGGTCGACGGATCCGGCTTACGCCAAGACGATGGACATGGTTTTAGGGTGGTTTAATAAACAGAATGATGAAGTCGAGATTCCCGAGGCGATGGAGGTGATTTCGGACTGGTTCAGGGATAAGATTGATAACGTGATGCAGTTCAATTCGAATGTCCCGAGTGTGGTGGAAAGGGTGTCGAAGAAGAAAATCTCCCGCGATACCGAGAATATGGACGGGGTCGATGTCAAGATTCCCAAGCTAGAGGCGATGTCGGACAGTTTCGATGTCTACCTGATCCTGGACGAAATCGGGATGCATATATCGAAGGTCGATACCTATATGTCAATGGGACCTTCTTTTGGTCCGACAGGCCTGCCTACGACCCCTGGCGTTGGCCCTAGGTTCCAGGGAGAATCCACACGAATCGATGCGAATTATGTCGTCTATGACGTGAAGACGGGCAAGCGCCTTGCATACGGTCACCTGGAAGATGGAATGTATCACGAAGACGTTGCCGCCGAAACGGGTTGGTATGACAACCTGCGCCAGTTGATGCTGAGAATCCTTGGCACGACTCCGGTGACCCGCTTTAATTAACGGTCTGTTTCTTATACTGTCAAGAAACGAAAAGCCTGTCCGTAGGGACAGGCTTTTCGTAAATGTGTAAGAAGGCGTGCTAGAAATCCCAGCAGTCCTCGTATAGGGGCGTATGGAGCGTGCCGGCTTCTTCTGCCTCCTTGGCCTTTTCTTCGGCAACGGCTTTGTCCAGGTCGCATTTCCTCTGGTTGGGGGCGTCTGTTGTCTTGTAGCAGTAGGCGACCCTTTGGCATGCCTTTGCAGAGTTGCTGTCACCGCAGGCGGTGAGCAGGCAAAGTATGGCTAGGGACGATGCGGCAATAAGAAATTTCTTCATAAACATCCTCATTCTTTTAGTTCCTAATGTATAATTTATTCGCATAAAAAGCACGTGTGCCGTTGTAAAAAATCGATTTTTGCCACATTTTAGGGCTAAAATACAGGTATTGCGTGTCTTAAATTGCTAATTTTTGATTGATGAAGAGCTTCCTCACGAAAATTTTCGCTATCGCGGTACTGCTCATTGCTTTCGTTTCCTGTTCTGACGAAGACGAAGGCACCGAGTTCCTTTTTGACCGCGAAATCATGGAAATGAGCGTCCTTCGCAGCTGTGTCGACGAAAAAGATACTTCGGCCTGCTACCGCATCCGCTTCCGTCTGCCTATCGAGAAGGAAGACCTGTCGTATATCCATGTGTGGCTCGATACGACTGTAATCGACGATACCTCGAAGGCCGTGACTTCGAAACAAATCGGTAAGGCGGACACGTCCCTTGAATATGGTGAAGATTTCACAAGGCTCTATGATACGCTCGACCTTACCGATATGGTCAAGGATTACCTGGAAACTTATAAGAGCCTCCAGGTGGCATTCTTCTGCGAGTATTCCGACGACGAGGATCCTGGCTCTGTGCAGCGCGTTATCCTGCATTTCGGGGATAGCATTCCTCCTGCCAACGTGACCTTCTCTGCCGAATCCACATGGACTGACGGCATAATGTTCGAATGGTACCGCCCGACGGACCAGACTGATTTCTACAAGATGTCGGAACTTTCGGGAATTATTGTCGGCTACAATGTCGTCATCTATTCCGAAGACAAGAGCGTAGACTTGCGCGATATCAAGGTAACCGTGACTACGGCCGAGGGTGTAGATTCTACGGGTACCGAATTTTACAGACGCCATGCGCGTGTCCGTGCGACATTCGATTCGGTCTGGATTGATACTGCGCTCTCGCATACCGATAAGGACAAGAACAAACTGCGTATCGCTGTTCTCGACGGGATGGGCTTTGATTTCGAGAATGATTCCCTGAACCGCTACCGCATGGTCGTCGAGGGCTTGCGCCCTAACTCCATCTATACGGTCGGCATTACGGCATGGGATTCTGCCGGTAATTCTTCGAGCAAGGAAGATCTTTCTACTGTCGACAAGAACAAACGATTCGATACGACGGATTCGGTCGCGCCGGTCATGGCGAAGAAGCTGTTCTTCATGGAAGATTCGCTTTTCCCGGGTATGGCGCGCCTGGATAGCAACAACAGGCTCCGCATATTCTGGAGTATGAGTGTCGACCCGTACAAGACTGACCATCCGGTCAAGTCCGATTCTGTAATCGACATTCCTGATTCGTGCCTGTTTACTCTTTGCTACGATACGGTCGCCACGTATGTGGTCGAGCATTACGATGTTATTGCGAAGGAATGGAAAAGTTATCTCAAGCCGGGCGATACGGCCCATTTCAATACGTTGTATGTGCTGGAAAACGATACCATGACCCTTAAGACGGATACCCTGGTACTTTCGGCCATCGAATCGTTCGTGACCGATACCATACGCTGGGTTTCTCCGGGCGATACGATTATCTTCCGCATCCGTTCCAAGGACAAGTCCGGCTATTATTCTGCAGCTTTGATTGATACCGTTTATGTTTCCCCGGGTGCGCTTGCTTCCGAGCTGAATTGTCCAGAAGGCTTTGTTCCAGTTTCCGCGGGCGATTCGCTGAAGTTCTGCATGGAGCGTTATGAACATCGGGACGATTCGGGCGCGTTTGTCAATAACGTGCTGCATTCCGAGGCGGTTGCTGCATGCGAGGCGGTCTCTGCCTCCGGCTTTACCGTGAGCCTCTGCAAGGAACGCGACTGGGAACTGGTCTGCCTTTCGGGCGGTACGCTTGCCTATGGCGTCTTGAACGAGCGGTCCGTCGACGCGACGGAATACCTGTTCTCTTACTGCAATGTCGGTACGAATGATTCAATCTCTGCAGCGGATGTGTCCAGGCGTGACTACCGCTGTACGAACCCGATGGGCGTGAAGGATATGCCCGGCCAGTACCAGGAATGGGTTATCGGCAGGTCCGAAGATACGGTTGCTGTTGCGAAGGGTTCCAGCTATAAGGTCTATGGCGGGCTCGATAGGGAATCGCTCGCACTTTGCACTAACCGTTCGTTCCCGTACTATACGCGCCTTGCCTATACGACGGATACCGTGTACCTGTACCGCGAAGGAGCGAAGGTCGATACGGTGTTTGCTGCCGATACGTCGCGCACGCTCTACAAGAAGCTTTCCAAGAAAGATTTCAAGGATAGCCTGCAGTTCTTCGACGTGCAGGATTCCGCTGGCAATTCCATTGGCGAAGACTACGCGCTTTATTCCGAATACAAGCAGGGTGGCGACGAATGGCTCGATACGCTGGGTAACGGGCTTAAGTATGTGCCGACCGAGGTCAAGGTCGTATTTTTGACTGGGGACAAGGTGTCTTACCGTCAGGCGGCCGCATTCTACAAGTCTCCGACAATTGGGTTCCGCTGCTGCGCCTATCCGGAGTAGGGTAAATGCAAATAGAAGATTTCCTGTCTGTCGCTGAATCGCTTGCCAAGCAGGCGGGCGACCTCTGCCTTGAAATCCAGCAGGATTTGGGCAATGTTCATTACAAGTCTCAAAAGGATGTCGTGACGCGCGCGGATATCGCGAGCGAGAAACTCATTGTGGAAGGAATCCGCAAGGCCTTCCCGACACATTGCATCCGCACCGAGGAGGCGGGTGTCATTGAAGGCGAGGATCCGCGGTTCCGCTGGATTATCGATCCGGTAGATGGAACCGTGAACTTTAGCCGCGGTATCCCGCTGTGGGGTATTTCCATTGCTCTCCATTTTGAGGGCAAGCCCCTGTTGGCGGCAATCAACCTGCCGAAGCTCGGGGAACTCTATACGGCGGCCCGCGGGCATGGCGCCTTCATGAACGGAATGCCCATCCATGTAAGCCAGGAATCTGACTCTATCCATGCCATCGTCTCGAATGGCGACTTCAATGTGGGCGATGCCTCCAAAATCAATGCCCAGAATTCCCGCAATTTTGCCCACGAGGCAGAGGCCTTCGAGAGGGTCAAGTGCCTCGGTTCTGCGGTAATCGAGGGCTGCTTTACCGCCTGTGGGCGCATAGACTGCTTCGTGATGACCATGAGCTACCCCTGGGACATTGCCGCCATAGCCTTGATGGTGGAGGAGGCGGGCGGAAAATCGACCCGCATAGATGGCGCTCCCCTGGAATTTGTTGATGCGGAACAGGCTATTTTCAGCAATGGCGTGCTGCATGACACCCTGATTCGCACATTATCCATGTAAACAATCTTTTCGTATGCAAATACGATAAAAGATTTTATATTGTTGCGCGGTGGGATTGTGTGCGAACACTCGGAGGTGTTAATGAATCTGAAAAAGAGTCTTTTTGCCGCTGTTTCTGTGCTGAGTTTAGCCCCGATGGTGGCTTTTGCTTCTCTTAGCGAAGATGACTATGTCGAAGCGGCCTGGATGACGACTCGCTTTTTTGGCGCCCAGCGTTCGGGCCAGGGGCCGAACTGGGTTCTCGACGGAACCAACCATACGACAAGTTTCCTAAAGGACAGCTACAACGGAAAGGATGTTTCCGGCGGCTGGTTTGACTGTGGCGACCACGTGATGTACGGGCAGTCTCAGGGCTATGCCTCCTACGTTTTGGCCCTGAGCTATGCAGAATTCCGACCTGGATTTTACGACCTCTATACCGGCGACTACACTGACTACAAGGCTAGCAATGACTACACCCGCAAGGGCGGCAAATCTAACGGCTTGCGCGACTTGCTCGAAGAACTCCGCTACGAGGCCGATTTTTGGGTCAAGGCAGCCATCAGCAGTTCCGCTTTCGTGACCGTGAAGGGTGACGGCAATGCCGACCACAAGAAGTGGGTTACGGCGGGCATGATGAGTACGCTGGGTTCTGGTGACGGTGGCGACCCCAGGTCGATTACCGGCAATGCAAACGATGGCTTTACCCCGGGCATGGCTTCGGCAATGCTTGCCGTGATGGCCCGTGTCGACCCCGACTCCGCAAACAGGAAGAAGTACCTGGAAGCGGCAAAGGTCGCCTATTCGTACGCCAAGTCCCACAGTGGCGTTACCAATTCCGGTGGTTTCTATGAATCCAACTGGTGGGACGGCCGCTGGAAGGATGGTCCGTTCCTTGCGTCACTTGAATTATTCCGCACCACCAAGGACGAAAAGTATAAGACCGAAGCCGAAGAATGGTTCTTTGACCTCAAATTTGCCTCGGGTAGCTATACTCGCCTCAACTATTCCAATGTCGTTCCGCTTTCCGTGGTGATGGCCGAAGGCGTGTTTGCCTGGCCTCCGCAGGCGGGCTCCTTCTACGATGCGGAGCAGTTCTTGTCCAACATTTACCAGAAGAAGGCCAAGGACGGCATTTTCATGGGTGAAACCGGTGGTGGCGGATCATTCTCCGTGCGTTCCCCGGCTGGCGGTGCGTTCCTCTATGCGCTTGTGTCCAAGTTCTACAACGAGGACAAGTACGACGAAATCATCGAGAAGAACGTCGCATACTTGCTCGGCGACAACAGCAACAAGAAATCGTATGTGGTTGGCTTTACCAAGAACGGAGCTAGTGCCCCGAAGTCGCCGCATCACCGCGGTTACTATGCCAACGAGGATCCGGGTCGTGAAGTCGATTCCGGTTTGCAGCCGCCCGAAAAGAACAAACTCCTGGGAGGCTTGATTGCCGGCGATTTCAACAGCGGTAGCCACAGCGGGACTGTTTCCAACTGGCAGGTGAACGAGGTCTGCGTCGATATGAACGCTCCTCTTGTCGGTGCTCTCGGTTATATCCTGAGCAAGAAGGCTCCGGTAACTATGGAAAACGAGAAAGAGGAAGAAGAGGAAGAACCGCAGGATACGTCCGATGTCATTCCGGGCGTGGTCAATCTTCCTGGCCTCAAGCTCTTCCAGAGCGGTTCCGAAATCACCCTTACCGACGGGAGCGGCAATGTTTTCGATGTGCAGGTGTTCGACCTGAACGGCAAGATGGTGAAGGGCTTCAAGGGGGCCCGCAAGGAACTTTCCTTCACGCTTGAATCCAAGGGCGTGTACCAGGTTCGCGTTACGGCAAGGAATGCCCGCCGCACCTTCGTTGTGAAGTCGCTGTAAAATTTCAAAAAACGTAAAAGAAAAGTCCCCGCTTGGCGGGGACCTTTTCTTATAATGTTAAGCCTGGCGCAGGCGCGCGCCGCCTATTACAGCGGGATGTTCCCGTGCTTTCTCCAGAGGCGGGCCTTCTTCTTGTTCTTCAGGTAGTCGAAGGCGGTCGCGAGGCGGTCACGCACGTGGTCCGGAGAGATGACTTCGTCGATATAGCCGTTCTTGGCGGCGATATACGGGTTGAGGTACTTCTCTTCGTATTCGGCGATGAGCTGCTGGCGCGTTTCGGCCGGAGTGGCGGAAGCGGCGATTTCCTTACGGTGCAGGATATCGACGGCGCCTTCGGCACCCATCACGGCGAGCTGTGCAATCGGCAGGGCGAACACGTAGTCGGCGCCGAGGTTCTTGCTGTTCATGGCGATGTAGGCGCCACCGTAGGCCTTGCGGAGGATAAGCGTCACCTTCGGCACGGTCGCTTCGGCGTAGGCGTACAGAAGCTTTGCGCCGTGGCGGATAATGCCGTTGTGTTCCTGCTTGGTGCCCGGCATGTAGCCCGGGACGTCTTCCAGGGTCAGGATAGGAATGTTGAAGCAGTCGCAGAAGCGAACGAAGCGGCTGGCCTTGTCACTGGCGTCCACGTCGAGGGAGCCGGCGATGAAGTTCGGCTGGTTGGCGACGATGCCGATGACGTTACCGTCCATGCGGGCGAAGCCGATGACCACGTTGCGGGCGAAGTCCTTCTGGATTTCGAAGAAGCTTTCCTTGTCGGCGAACGTCTCGATGACGTTACGCACGTCGTAGCCCTTCTTGAAGTTGTCCGGGACAATCTCCTCGATTTCCTTGGACTTGTCGACGGCCTTGAACTTTTCAGCGACAGGCGGCTTTTCGAGGTTGGATTGCGGCAGGTAGCTGAGCAGGTTGCGCACGGCTTCGAGGCAGTCCTTGTCGTCCTTGCACACGAAGTGCGAAACGCCGGATTTCGTGGAGTGCACGCCGGCACCGCCGAGACCTTCGGGGGAGACCGTTTCGGCTGTCACGGCCTTCACGACGCCCGGGCCCGTGATGAACATCTGGCTCGTCTTTTCCGTCATGAAGATGAAGTCGGTAATGGCGGGGGAGTAGCAGGCGCCACCGGCACAGGGTCCGAGGATTACGGAAATCTGCGGGATGATGCCCGATGCGAGTGTATTGCGGGTAAAGATTCCGCTATAGCCGTCGAGGGAGTTCACGCCTTCTTCAATTCGGGCGCCACCGCCGTCATTGATGCAGACGAACGGGGACATGGATTCGAGAGCGAGGTCCATCGCCTGGCAAATCTTCTTTGCGTGTGCAGAACCGAGGGAACCGCCGCTGACAGTGAAGTCCTGGGAAGCGACATAGACGGTCCTTCCGTTGACCTTGCCGTAGCCGGTAACGACACCGTCGCCAAAAATGCGCTTGGATTCGGGGAGGTCGAGGCTCGTAGAGACGCGGAGTGCGCCAATTTCACGGAATGTGCCCTTGTCAAAAAGGATCTCGAGGCGTTCGCGGGCGGTGAGCTTGCCCTGCGAGTGCTGCTTTTCAACACGTGCAGCGCCGCCGCCGGCGACAGACTTCGCCTTGTATTCGTTCAATTTTTCCAGATAAGACTTATCCCACATGGTAGTCATCCTTTGTTGTTAATTGCCTAGCCCATCAAAAGTAAAATTTGGTGAACATTTTAAATACGGTGCAAAATGTAGAAAATTTCTCAAAAGTTCAAAACTTATTTGCATGTGTCAAAAAATATATGTACGTTTTGCTTACAATGGACATGTGCAGTTTGTCCCGAAAACATGCTTTTTTATCCGATTTCGCCCTTTTCTAGGGATGGGAAGTGTATTTTTTTACTATCTTTGAGCCGAAATTTATTCAAAAAAAGAGGAAAACAATGGCAAACGAAGAAGTAAAATCCAAGCTCAAGTCTTTCTTTATGTCCGACCTCGGCGTCGATGGCGACGTGCTCCAGTACGATACCGCCCTTTTCGGTGATGAAATCGGCCTCGATTCCGTGGACTCCCTTGAAATCATCTCTTTCGTGGACTCCACCTTCGGTGTTTCCATGACGGGTGTCGCCAAGGAAAACTTCCAGTCCATCGATACTATCGCAGCATACATCGAAGCCCACAAGGCATAATTATCTTGGCCGAGTGTTTTTTCACTCGGCTTTTTTGTTTTCGGACATCCTAGAGCGAAACTGTAGGATTCACCAGTTTTTGGAAAATAATATGACCCCTAATGACAAGCGTTGTGTAGTTACTGGTTTGGGCGTTATTTGCGCGGTCGGTAACAATGTTGAAGAAACATGGAATAATGCTCTCAAGTCCGTCTCGGGCATTCACAAGACGACATCTGTCGATACGGTGAACTGCTATGCGGACTTGGCTGCCGAAGTCAAGTGCGATACGCTCGACGAAATCGAGGCTCCCGAAGAGAAGGACCGCGTATCCAAGTTGTGCATCAAGGCTGCGAACGAAGCCCTGACCGATGCAGGACTTTCTAATTTCAACGATGATCAACGCGTCAGTGTCATTATCGGAAGTTGCGTTGGCGGCGTCATTTCCATTGAACATTACCATCAGGGGGCAAAAGAGGCTGCCGACATTCCCAAGATGCCGATAGCCTCCATTGCAAGCCAGGTTGCCGAAACGTGCGGTGCCGGTGGTATCGTGACGAACGTGGCGAATGCCTGTGCCGCAGGTACGATTTCGATTGCGCTCGCCTGCGACCTCATCCGTGCGGGCAAGGCCGACGTGGTTTTGGCTGGCGGTGCGGATTCCTTTGCCGCGGTGCCGTATTCCGGATTCCTTTCGCTCCATGCCCTCGACGAGAACGGATGCTCTCCGTTTAACCATTGCAACGGCATTACGCTTGGCGAAGGCGCGGGTATCGTTATCGTGGAATCTTACGAACACGCCCAGAAGCGTAACGCCAAGACGTACTGCGAAGTGCTCGGTTCCGGCGTCACGAGCGATGCAAACCACATTACCGCCCCGCGCGAAGATGCCCTCTGCCTGATGGAGGCCATGAACCGCGCCGTCAAGAATTCCGGCATCGCGAAGTCCGATATCGGTTACGTGAATGCCCACGGTACGGGTACGGGCAAGAACGACTATGCCGAAATGACGGCCTTCAAGACCTTCTTCGGCGAAGAAAACCCGACGGTGAGCGTAAGTTCGACTAAGGTGATGACGGGCCACTGCCTAGGTGCTGCCGGTGCGATCGAGGCTGTGTTCAGCATCAAGGCTCTTACGACCGATACCGTGCTCCCGACGCTCCATTATTCTGCTGAAGATTCTGCCGCCCTCAAGGAAAAGGCCGGAACCATCGATTTTGTCCAGAACGAGCCGCGCAAGAAGCCGCTCCAGAGCGTCATGAGCAACAATGTGGCTTTCGGCGGTACAAACGCAAGTATCGTTTTCTCCAAGCAGCCCGGAGATGTCTCTGCCCAGTCCGCCAAGGCCAAGAAGATTGCCGTGACGGGTCTCGGTATCGTGAGTCCGATGGGCAATAGCAAGGCTGCCTACATCGAGGCTGTCAAGGCAGGCAAGAAGCCCGAAAGCGCTTCTGTGAAGTCGGTTATCTCGCTCGATGACTACAAGGAACTTGGCATCAAGATGGCGTTCTACCGCAAGCTCGACAACCTGGGCCAGCTCCAGACGGTTTCGGGCATGCGTGCCCTGCAGGATGCCGCTTTCACGGTGACCGACGATAACGCGAAGGATATCGGCATCATTGTCGGTACTAGCGAAGGCGGTCTCGGTTCTACCTACGATTTCGAGGAACTCATTGCCCGCGAAGGCAACGCGAACGGTTCTGCGTTCAAGTTCCCGCACACAGTTTACAACGCCGCCGGCGGTTACCTCTCGATTTGCTCCGGCATCAAGGGCTACGGCGTGACGATTACGACGGGCCCGCTCTCCGGCCTCGACAGCATCGGCTACTCCATGAACGTCATTCACGACGGTCAGGAACAGGCCATGATGGCTACGGGTACCGACGAGAATATCCCGGTCATTACTGAATTTGCCCAGAAGCTTGGGGTTGCCGCAAGTGAAGTGGTTGCCCCCTTCGCCAATGCCGAGGGCTGCGTGGTGGGGGATGGCTCCGTGTCTATCCTTCTCGAAGAAGAATCTTATGCGAAGGCCCGCGGCGCGAAGGTCTACTGCTATGCGCTCGGTTTCGGCCATGGCCGCAAGAACGTGAAGTTCGGCAAGCTTGCCGGTTCCGACGAGGCTCTTGACAAGGCCATCAACGATGCCCTGGCCGATGCCGGCCTCAAGGCTTCTGATATCGACGCCGTCTGCGGTTTTGCAAACGGCTTCAAGAAGATTGACGATATCGAGAAGGGCGCCCTCCAGCGCGTGTTTGGTGATAAGCTCGCTTCTATGCCGCTGTTCGAAGTCAAGGAACGTACCGGCGAAGGCCGTGCGGGGTCCGCTTCGCTGGCTGCCTCCGAGGCTGCGATGCTCCTGAGCGGTGAACTCGAAAGCGATAACGCTTATTTTGTTGCAGCCGACGGCTCCGTTTCGAACAAGGCTGCCGCTGCGGCAAACCTCAAGAATGTTTTGATCATCTCTTTTGCGGCTGGCGGCTCTTACAGCGCAGTCGTCTTCGGAAAATAAGGAGGCTTTATGAAAGTTGCTCTCGTAACAGGTGCATCCAAGGGTATTGGCAAGGCCTGCGCCTTGCGCCTTGCCCGCGACGGCTACACGGTGGTAGTGAACTACTCCAGTTCCGACGAGGCTGCCCAGCAGACTCTCGACCAGATCAAGAGCGAAGGTGGCGACGGCATGCTCTACAAGGCGAATGTCGCCGACCTTTCCCAGGTGAAGGTGATGGTCCGCGAGGTTTTCAAGGCCTATGGCCGCATCGACGTGCTCGTGAACAATGCGGGTATCGTGCGTGACGAATACCTCCTCATGATGAATCCCGAAACGCTCGACAAGTGCTTCGACCTGAACGTGAAGGGCTACTTCTACTGCGCCCAGCAGGTCGCCGTGAAGATGTACAAGCAGAAGTCCGGCGTCATCATCAACATGAGTTCTGTCAGCTCCAAGTTTGCTCTTCCGGGCCAGGCGGTGTACAGCGCCACGAAGGGCGCGGTGAACTCCCTCACGCAGACGCTTGCCAAGGAACTTGGCGGTTTCGGTATTCGCGTGAACGCTGTGGCTCCCGGCTTTATCGCAACCGACATGATCGAGGCCATTCCCGAAGAGACCCGCAAGGGCTACCTCGAGAAGATTCCTCTCAAGCGCTTCGGTTCTGCCGACGAAGTGGCCAACATTGTTTCAGCCCTCGCTTCTGACCAGTTCGCCTACGTGACGGGCCAGGTGTTCGTGCTCGATGGAGGCCTCTCGCTATGATGAACATTTTCGAAATCAGCGAAAAGATTGCGCAGCGCCCGCCGTTCCAGATGATCGAGAAGGTCACGGAACTCGTGCCGAACGAATCCGCTACCGGTATCAAGAACGTGAGCGTGAACGAGCCCTTCTTCATGGGGCATTTCCCGGGCACTCCGATTATGCCGGGCGTGCTTATTGTGGAAAGCTGTGCGCAGCTCTGCTCGCTCGTAATTGAAAAGCCAGCCGAAGACCTCGAGAAGAACCTCTATGTGCTCTTGAAGATAGACGGCTTCAAGTTTGTGAAGCCTGTGATTCCGGGCGACCAGCTCGAGATTACCGTCAACAAGACGAAGGGCGGTGGAGTCATCGTCGGCTTTGACTGCATCGTGAAAGTGAACGGCGGCATCCATGCGAAGGGCTCGCTGACCTTCACGAGCATCCCCAAGGAAAATATCGGAAAGTAATTCCGGCAATTCTAAGATAAACGAAAAATCCCCGGCAATACCGGGGATTTTTCAATTGCGTCATCTAAACGTCATGGCGGGCTTGACCCGCCATTTGACTAACCGAGGACCTTCTTTTCGAAGTCGCCGAGGCAGTCAACGAGGGCCTGCACGCCTTCGACCGGCATCGCGTTGTAGATAGATGCGCGGAAGCCACCCACGGAGCGGTGACCCTTGAGCTGCTGCAGACCGCGAGCCTTTGCGAATTCGAGGAATTCCTTGGCGAGATCGTCAGCCTTGTCAGCGGCAACCACATCCTTGTTGAATACGAACGGAACGTTCATGATAGAACGGTCTTCCTTAGCAGCCGTACCGACGAACACCTTGGAGTTGTCGAGTGCGCTGTAAAGGAGAGCAGCCTTGGAACGGTTCACCTTTTCGATAGCATCCACGCCACCGAAATCCTTGAGCCACTTGAGGGTGCGGTTCATCACGTACACGGCAAAGACCGGAGGAGTGTTGAACATGTTGGCAGCGTCGATGTGGGTCTGGAAGTTGAGCATGGTCGGGATGGTGCGGTTCACCTTGCCGAGGAGGCCCTTCTTGATGATCGTGACAGTCACGCCAGCGCAGCTGATGTTCTTCTGAGCGCCGCCATAGACAACACCGAAGTCAGACACGTTGATCTTGCGGGCGAGGAAGTCGGAGCTCACGTCAGCCATGAGGAAGCCAGACTTCGGCTTCGGGAAGTTGTGCCATTCCGTACCGTAGATCGTGTTGTTGGCGGTCACGTGGAGGTACGTGGCGTTGTCGCTGAGCTTCAAGTTCTTGTCGATGCGGCTGTAAGTTTCAGACTTGGTGTCGCAAGCGGCGAGAGCGTTACCGAACTGCTTTGCTTCCTTGTAAGCCTTGTTTGCCCAAACGCCGGTCAAAGCGTAGTCGGCCGTTGCGTTCTGGTCGAGGAAGTTCATCGGGAGCATGCAGAACAAAAGTGAGCAACCACCACCGAGGAACACGATGTCGTAGTCTTCTGGGATGCCCATCAATTCACGGAGGTACTGTTCCGTCTGGGCGAACATGTTTTCAATCGGCTTTGAACGGTGACTCATGGAGAGGATACTGATGCCGCTGTTTTCGAAGTCGATGCATGCAGCAGATGCTTCCTTGAGTGCCTGTTCCGGCAAGACCGACGGTCCTGCGCTAAAGTTATAGACTTTATTTGCCATTGTTGTGTTCCTTATTAGGGGTTGTGCCCGTCAGGGCTAAAAAATTACGGTGTAAAATTAGTAAATAGGCGTTGACGTGGCAATAAAAAAAGCCCGCTCGCGGCGGGCATTTTTTAAACACCAAGAGCCTGAATTGCGGCCTTGTACTTCTTGAGGCGGAACTTCGTCTTGAGCTCGCGGCGTTCCTGGCGGTGGATGTACTTGTCGTCCATGAGCACGTTCAAGATAGCGCTCTTTGCCTTTGCTGCAGTCGGATTGTCCTTGAGTGTTTCGACAAAGCGTACAAAGTCCTTTTCGCGGGCGTCGTAGGTGGCGTCTTCGGCCGGCACACCCTTTTCCATGAGGTGGCAGCTGTATTCGTCAATCCAAGCCTGATTCTTGTGGTAGGTCATCTTCTGGATGAGGTCGACCATATCGGCAGGAACACCCATCTTGATCATGTCGTCCGGAGTCTTTTTAGTGGCAGAAGTAATGGAATCCTGCAAAATAGCGAGAACCTGGACATCTTCGGATTCGCCTTTGTTCTTGAGATAGTCGGCGACGTTCTGGAGGAAATCGATGTATGGGCCACCGGCCTTGTCTTGCTGGCCTTGGTGAACTGATTCTGCAATTTTGTAGGCGTCTTGATAAGAAAGCATTATTAACCCGTTGTTGGCGGATATTAGTGGTGGCACTTGGGGCGTGGCAAGGAATTTCTGCATCTTTCTTACGAAAGACAGAGCCTTGCTGACGTAGGCGGCAATCTCTCTTTTTTCTTCTGACAGATTACGTACGGGATGGTGCTGCAACTCGATTTCGATGTAGGCAAGCGCGATGACGGTAAGGTTCATGTCCATGCCGCCGTTGCACAGTTCGATCACTTGGGTGGCGAAAGCCGTGTATGCCGTTTCCATATTGCAGTCGCCGGCTTCGTTTATCAGGCGGAAAAAGTCGGTTTCCGCCAGCAAGAAATAATTCATGGTTCTGTCAATTTTGAAAATTACACTTTGTTTTCTGCGTGCGCACATGAATATAATTGGCAAAAAACGCGGCAGAAAATAAAAAATCCAACACTCAATTTTACAAAGTGCTGGATTTCAGAGGTATAAAATTCAGTATTTTTTCACAAGGACAAATTATCTCCGACTTAAATTGTTTGTAATCGGAACATTTATTCTATTCCTGAAAATAGAAATGTATGCTTGCCGCACATTTTGGCTATCTTGCTTTTTTATCAAGGATATAGATAATGCGACATACACCGTTGGGATAGCTTTTCAAAGAGGAAAGCGTCCAGTGTTGCTCTGGCAGAGCCGACTTAAAAAAATGTCGTCCGCTTCCGGATATGAAAGGAACGGTGTATAGTATGATTTCATCCACAGCGTGCATCCGCAGCAGTCCGTTTATATAGTCTGCCGTGTCCGGTGTGGCTTCCGCGAGGTAACGGATGTTTGTGCAGTCTTTTCTCCATTCGTGCAGCATTGAAATGGAATAGTCCGGTGTCACACGGTAAAAGGCTTTCTTCCTGATTTCATCAAGACCGCAACGGTCAAGGCACAAATCCTGATGTGCTTTATCATATAACTCTGAAGAAAGACATCCGTCCATCGTCAGTACGGCGAGAATCTGAACTTTACCCATAATCGTTTCCTTTCGTTAGGCAAGGGTAAAAAAGTAGCGTGCAATTCACACTACCTTCAAGCGATGGCTCTGGTAAAGCCTTTACGGAGAGTACGTGAATGCACGCTATGCGTAAGCATAGCATAAGCATCACGCAATCGTCTCCGTAGTTCCAATTTACCAGATTTTCGCTTGAAACGCCTTGCGGTCTTATCCTATATGTTGGCGGCGAAAAGCTCCTGCCAATCGCCGTTTTTCTCAAATGTTATGCAAAGATAGCCAAATTCAGTGAATTACGGGCTATGATTGCTTGAATTTATATTTAAGTCCATACTCTTCAAGTTTGCTGTATAGTGTTGTCCTGCCTATGCCGAGCAGTTCTGCGGCGACACTCCGGTTGCCGTTTGCCTGTTTCAACGCACGCAATATCCGCTCCTTATCCTCCGCGTCATTGCGCAAGGCGAAGCTGACAGTAGAGGTCGGTTTCGTCACGGCAAGTTCCAGATGCTCTTTCATGACAACACCTTCCTGCGCCTGCAATACAGCACCCATAACTTTCTGCCGAAGTTCCCGCACGTTGCCCGGCCATGCGTGTGTCAGCAACGCTTTACGTGCTTCGGAACTGAACCCGCTCACGCTACACTCCAGCTCTCTGTTTGCCATATCACGGAAGAACTCTGCCAGCGGCATAATGTCTTCTTGACAGTCACGCAACGGAGGAACGGTTATCCCGAAGTCGTGCAGGCGGTACAGAAGATCCTGCCGAAAACGCTTTTCATTCACCGATACCTCCAAATCTTCATTGGTAGCAGCGATGATGCGGACATTGAAATTCCGGTCTGCCTTGTCTCCGACCGGGCGATACCGCCTCTCCTGTATGGCACGGAGCAACATCTGTTGGGTTTCCAACGCGAGGTTTCCTACCTCGTCCAGAAACAACGTGCCGCCTTCCGCCTCATGGAAATATCCTTTCTTGGCATTGTCCGCACCTGTAAATGCACCTTTGACGTGTCCGAAGAAAGCCGACGGTGCAAGCTCTTTGGAGAGTGAACCGCAGTCCACCGCCACAAATGGCTTGCCTGCACGTTTGCTCTTGTCATGCAACAGGTGGGCAATATGCTCCTTGCCCGTGCCGTTCTCACCAAATATCATCACGCTCATATCGGTGGCGGCTACCAGCCTTATGCGGTGCATGATTTTCTGAAAGGCGGAACCTTCACGGGCGAATATAGGCATACGGCGTTGTCCTGCCTGACGTTCTTTCAGTATGGAACGGATCAGGGGGACAAGTTTATCCTCCACAAGCTGTTTGGGAATATAGTCTATCGAGCCGAGTTTCATGCTTTCCACGGCGGTATTAACTTCGGCGTAGTCGGTCATAATGATGAAGGGCTGCATCTTTCCCTCCTTTCGCATCCAGCACAAAAGGTCTATGCCACTGCCGTCAGGCAGACGCAGGTCGGCAACCACGATATCATTATCTGTTGCCTGTTGCAGATGTTTCTTCGCGGTTGAGAGGTGGTAAGCCTTCATATTGCGGTAGCCCTCCCGTGACAGCATATTGCAGACATATTCGCAATACACGATGTTGTCTTCCACCACAATTATTTTTGTCTTATTCATCTTCGTATTTTCTCCTTTCCTCTTCTGCCAACCGTATTATTTCCACTCCCTTATCCAGCACGGCAGTCACGGCATGGCTTAACGCTTCACCATCCGGGAGAGCATCGCCACGAAGCAATCCGTAAAGTACATTCAGCGGTTGGTCGGCACGGAGCACCTCCCACGAACTGCGCAGGTGGTGGATCAGGGAATCCAGCTTTTGCAGGTCTTTTTCTTTTGCTGCATCCCGTACCGCCTGCATTTCCTTTTCTGTTTCAGTTATCAACTTTTCCAGCATGACGGCTTCATTGCCATAGGACAATAAGGCGGAAAAGTCCGGTTTCCCGTCCGGTGTCGCTTTTATGGCACACCTGTCGGAAACCTCCATCAGTTCCGATATGGAGAACGGTTTGAACAGGCATCCGGCAAAGCCTTTTGCCAATAGTTCCCCTTTGTTACAACTGCCCGAAGCGGTTGCCACAACCACCGGGATTGTTGGTGAATTGCCCACGTTGGACGAACGCAACAGTTCCAGCAATTCGAAACCGTTTATATCGGGCATATTCAAGTCTGTCAGCAACAGGCTGTATTCTTTCTGGCGTATCATTTCCATCAGTGCCGCAGCATCGGTGCAAGTGTCGCAGTGTATTCCTTCTTGGGAATACATCTCTTTCAGCATCAGAAGTAATACCTCATCATTGTCAATGGCGACAACATCATGGAATTTATTGTTATGATAAACAGGTGTATTGCTTGTATATCCAAGCTGTTCTTCAGCTTCCTGCATAGAAATTTCAACTGTGAAACGACTGCCTTTCCCTTTCTTGCTGTCTAAACGGATTGTTCCGCCAAGCATCGACACAATATTACGCATTATGGCAAGCCCAAGCCCGAAACCCTCCTTTGCGGCGGCATTTGATAGACGTTCAAACGCACCGAACGCTTGTTTCTGTTCCTCTTCTGTCATGCCTGTACCTGTATCTTCAACGACCAGTGTCAGAACTCCATTATCATATTCAGTAATCAAAGAAACACCGCCTTCTTCTGTGAACTTGACAGCGTTTGACAGCAGGTTATTCCCGATTTGTATTATTCGCTCTTTGTCGGTCAATACAATGGCATCGTGTCCAGTCTTCACGGACAAGGACAGCCCTTTGTTCACGGCAACAGGCATGAACTCCGTTTCAAGTGTGTGCGTGATTGCTGAAATCCGGCAGGGTGACAGACGGGGCTGTTCCTTGCCGTTGTCCAGGCGGAAGAAGTCAAGCAAAGTGTTAAGCATATCCCGCATACGGTCGGAGGATTGCAGTATGTTTTGGATATACTGCCCGGACTTATCCTCACACTGTTCTTTCCGTATCAGTCCGGCATAGCCTGTTATTGCTGTCAGCGGTGTGCGCAGTTCATGGGTGATAGTATGTACCGCCTTCTTCCTTGACGTTATCAGTGCCTCGTTCCGTTGTACGGATTGTTCCAGTTGCCTTATCAAATCAGTTGTCTTGTGCTTGTATTGTTTAATGCTTTTTGCATCACGATGTATGATGATGTAGGAAATTAACAACAATAGAAGAACGAATCCCATTAAACCGCCTACTTGCATAAATGACTTTTCACGCATGGCAACTATTTCGTTTTCCCGGCTTTGCAGTTCGGTTTGTACCTTTTCTTCTATTTGGCAAATCAATTCTTGCAGTTGTCTGTTAAGTTCTGCATTACGAGCTGCAAGGCTGTCGGCTTGTTCCGACAATTGGCGATCCTGCACTTTCTGTTCGCTGATTACGTTTCTATTGACCGAATGAAGGATAGTGGTTGATACTGCTGGAGTTACTTCCTTTTTTTTGCCGAATATGCCTAAGAAACCTTTTCGTTTTGGCTTTTTGGACTGTTCCTGCACACTTTTCTGTACAATAACCGGAATTTGATTGGCTATCTTCTTGTTAATAGATTGTTGTTCATCCATTAACCGGACTATCTGGAACATCTGTCGTTCCTTATCCTCTAAAAGACTGCGCACACTATCGATGCGCTCTGCTGGATAGGTGGCCTTGAAACGGCAGAGCATACTGTCCATTGCCATACGCCGTGCATGGTAATGCTCGATATCTTTATCGTTCCATTCCAGTATTGTTTCACCCAATAGAGAAAATTTTATCATTTGAATATTGATATTGTTTATTTCTTTTCGGAGCTCGTCTATTTTTTTATTGCCAAGTTCTAATGCTTCTATCTCCTGCCATTCATAGAGGCTATTATATGCCATACATCCGATAAGAATGGAGATAAGTATATATCCCAACCGTATTGCCTTATAGAAATTTCCTGACCGCTCCATTATTTTAATGACATTGATTTTTGGAACATGAATAAAAGTTTATCTTTTTCGTTCATGCGGATATTATCAGAATAACCGTCTTTTGTTATTTGATACCCACATGGCTTAACCATAAAAATGCCTAAGCCCTTAGTGTACGAACTTACTTCTGAGGCATAGTCTTTACTTGTATTTAATGGAACTTTCCCTTTAATATGACACCACTCATTATTACAACTGATGTCTTCAATCTCAGACATCATTTTTTGCAAATCTGTAATAGCTTTGGAACTCGCTACTTGGGGTATCTGCAACTCAAAACAGAGCATCGGTTCGAGAATGTCCACACCTGACTGTTGCAAAGCCAGCCTGAAGACATAAGGGGTCAGCTGTCTGAAATCAGCAGGTGTACTTACCGGGCTATAATACTCGGCTTGAGTAAAAGTTACTTTCAGATCTGTCACTTCCCATCCATGTAAACCAGATTGGCAAGACATACGAATCCCTTCAAAAACGGCATTTTGAAAAGAATGGTTCAGATAACCATAGGAGATGTCACTTTCGATTTGCAACCCTGCCCCTAACGGTAAGGGTTCAAGAGTCAGCCCTATTGTGGCCCAGTAAGGGTTGGGTGGTACTTCGATCTGAATAATCTTATTGACCTTTTTTATAGGTCGTTCTTTGTAGATAGTCTTGATCTCATCAAAATGGACCTTTACGGAAAATCGTTCTTCCAGCAATGTCTGTATGATTTCCTTTTGGGTCAAACCATATAACGAGATTTCCAATTCATCACTATATGAGTTTATGGAAAAGGACAAAGACGGGTCTTCAATCCACAATGTATTCAGAGCGGATATCACCTTGCTTCTCTCTTCGGGCTTATTTGGCCGGACGGAGGATTTGAGAGCGGGATGCTGATGAGATAATCCTTGAATCAAACAAGGTTTAGCACCTAAATAATCTCCGATTCGAAAATCTTCTATATCTTCTACAATCGCGATATCATTGGCACCCACTTCATCAACATTTATCTCTCTGCCCTGATAAATAGTCTTTAGATTTTTAATCTTGATGAATTTTTCCGAATCGTTGATTCTTACAACGTCTCGAAGTCTCAGACTTCCGTCAATTATTTTAAGAAAACTTCTTTTATGCCCTTTGGGGTCATGCTCTATCTTATAGAGATAAGCTGAAAGTCTGTTTGAGACTGATGCCGGAGGAAGTATAAAAGAAGAAATGGCGTCCAACAACTCATTGATACCGATATTGAACATTGCTGATCCATGTAGCACCGGATAGACTTTGGCTTTTGCCACAAGAGCGATTATCGTATTCCAATAATCAGCCGGTGAAATTTCGCTATCCGCCAAATATCGTTCTAATATATCGTCGTCATGGTTGCATACAAATTCTTTGTATTCTTCCTTTATATATGTTTGGGAGCAAACCGGATAAACCGATCCATCGACAACAGTTTGCATAAACAGGACATCTTGCGACAGATTTGTTTTTATATCCATATACAAACGCTCCAAATTCACACCGGCACGGTCAATCTTATTGATAAATATAATTGTCGGGATTTGCAGCTTTTGTAAAGTACTGAACAGCAACTTTGTCTGCGCTTGTATGCCTTCCTTTGCGGATAAGATGAGGACTGCTCCATCAAGCATTTTGAATGTCCGCTCCACTTCCGCAATAAAATCCATGTGTCCCGGAGTGTCAATGATATTGCATTTCACTCCATTCCAGATAATAGATGTCGTAGAAGCCCGGACAGTAATTCCTCTACGTTTCTCTATATCCATAGAGTCCGTTATGGTGTCACCATTATCCACACGGCCGCACTTTTCCGTTGCTCCACTGGCAAACAGCAGATTCTCGGTTACGGAAGTTTTTCCTGCATCAACGTGAGCAAGAATTCCTAAATTTATAATATTCATTTGGATTAAGCAACCTGTTGGCGGAATTAATTTAGTGCATACTTAATTCTGCCAATGGGCTTGTCGTTAATGAAGTTTACGTATTGCAGAATGGTAAGTGCACTAATTTTGCCAATGATCCTGGCAAACAAACCATTCGTTATTTTCGCATAGTTCCTGATGACCAAGAACTGGTCTGTAAGTTGTGAGAATATTGTCTCAATCCTCTTTCTTGCCTTTGCAAACGGAATGAATGTCGGTTTCCAATCCTTTTGGTTGAGCCGATACGGACACTCCAGTCTTATGTGTGCGGTTTCGAACAAGTCAAGCTGTACGTCAGCTCCAATATACCCTTTGTCACCATAGATGCTACAGTCGTGATAAGTATGTTTTACATCCTTCATATAATGGAGGTCCGCCACACTTGCCTTTGACAGATCATAGGAATGGATAACTCCACTTAACCCACAGAGAGCGTGTAACTTATAACCAAAATAATACGTGTTCTGCGAAGCACAGAAGCCGAAGTCGGGAGCTTGCGAGAAATTGCCGGTACGTCCCATCTTGCAACGTTTTCCTCTTGCAACCCTACAGACCTCTATCGGCTTGGAGTCAACAAAGAATTGTTCCTCTCCGCCATCCATTTCCATGGCAATCCGCTTGCGCAGTTCCTCACACAGGCCTGCCGTTTTCTTCCTGCGGTCATTGAACTGTCTCCTTGATATGAGATTAGGAATGTTGTCCTTGTACTCTTGCAATTTATAGTCGAACAACCACTTCTCACTATCAATGCTCTCGGTCTCTGCCGTCAAGGATAGCGCCGCCATAGACGACACCGAAGTCAGACACGTTAATCTTACGGGCGAGGAAGTCGGAGCTCACGTCAGCCATGAGGAAGCCAGACTTCGGCTTCGGGAAGTTGTGCCATTCCGTACCGTAGATCGTGTTGTTGGCGGTCACGTGGAGGTACGTGGCGTTGTCGCTGAGCTTCAAGTTCTTGTCGATGCGGCTGTAAGTTTCAGACTTGGTGTCGCAAGCGGCGAGAGCGTTACCGAACTGCTTTGCTTCCTTGTAAGCCTTGTTTGCCCAAACGCCGGTCAAAGCGTAGTCGGCCGTTGCGTTCTGGTCGAGGAAGTTCATCGGGAGCATGCAGAACAAAAGTGAGCAACCACCACCGAGGAACACGATGTCGTAGTCTTCTGGGATGCCCATCAATTCACGGAGGTACTGTTCCGTCTGGGCGAACATGTTTTCAATCGGCTTTGAACGGTGACTCATGGAGAGGATACTGATGCCGCTGTTTTCGAAGTCGATGCATGCAGCAGATGCTTCCTTGAGTGCCTGTTCCGGCAAGACCGACGGTC